>NZ_RAWQ01000025.1:0-66437 GCF_003668965.1 Corallococcus sp. AB030 | reverse complement strand
GGGGAGGTGGGGTGGGCTTCGGCGCTCACGCGGGCATCAGACGGCGCGGGCGACGGCGAACAGGCTCATGCCCACGGGCAGCCTCACCTGTTGCTCGGCCTGGGCGAGCAGGGGCGCCAGCGTGTCGTAGAGCTTGAGCTGGAGCTTGGGCACCGCGCGGCGGCGCAGGAGGCGGCTGTTGACGAACCAGCCCGGCAGGCCGACGAGGTTCATCCACTCCAGCGTGTCCACGCGGAAGCCGTTCTCCTGCAGCACCGCGCGCAGGGTCTCCGGCGTGTAGCGGCGGTAGTGGCCCACGGCCTCGTCGATGGCGCCGAACAGCTGCGGCAGCGCCGGCACGAGGATGAGCACGCGGCCGTCCGGCTGGAGAATCTGGCGGAAGCGGCGCACCGCGGACGCGTCGTCCGGGATGTGCTCCAGCACGTTGGACAGCACGATGGTGTCCAGGTTCTCCGCCTTCAGCGACTCCCAGTCCGCGAGCGCCACGTCGGACAGGTAGGGGCGCACGTGGGGCTTGCCGCGGAAGAGGTTCTTCAGGCGGTCCACGTAGAAGCGCTCCACCTCCAGCGCGACCAGGTGCTCCGCGCCGGCCTCCAACTCGCGGGTGATGGTGCCGATGCCGGCGCCAATCTCCAGCACGCGCCGGCCCATGTGTTCGCGGAAGCGGCGGCCCAGCCACTGGTTGTAGTGGGTGGCGCCGTCCATGCGCTCCAGGGTGGAGTAGCCCTCGTGCTGGTTGTCCGCGTCGTCGCGCACGGTGGCGTAGCGCACCAGCGTGCGCAGGCGGGCCAGGTGCGCGGAGGCCGAGCGGCGCGGCACGGCCTGCAGCGGCGGCAGGGACACCTCGGTGAGCCGGAAGAGCTGCGCGGCCAGCTTCACCACCAGCTCCGCGTCCACCGCGTCGTCGTCGCTGGTGAGCTGGATGGAGCGCAGCGCCTCCGTGCGGAAGGCGCGCAGGCCGGTGAGCGGATCCGTCAGCGCCACGTCGGTGACGAAGCGGGTGATGCCGCCCAGTGCGCGCTCGGCCACCATCTCCGGCGACATGCCGGGGCGCCGGCCGAAGACGCCGTCCGCGGTGTCGTCACGCAGGGGCTGCACCAGGGCGTCGTAGGTGTCGGGCGAGTAGGCGGCGTCTGGATCCTGGAGCACCGTGTGGGCGCCGGTGACGTGGGGCAGCGCGGCGCGGATGGCCGCTCCCTTGCCGCCCTGGGCCGCGAGGACGTGGACGTTGGGACCGGGCGTGACGTCCACCGGCCCTTCACCCGCGAGCACGACCTGGGCCTGGCCGGCCAGCGCGTGGGCGAACCGGGCGGCGGCGGCGGCGGTGGCGGGGTTGAAGGGCAGGACGACGGAAAGCGCAGGAACCATTGCGCCGCTCACTACCACAGGACCCCCCGGGGTGCGCGTTCGCGGACCGGCGCGGATGGATGGGGGGCATCCAGGCGACGTCGGTTGGATGGACAACCCGCCCCGCCCGTTGCACGCTCCGGACGTTATTCCCCCAGCGCGATGTGGGTGCAGGTCGGGTCCGGACGAATTCGGGCCGGTGGAGACCGCCCGCGGCAGCCACTTCCGGAGAGACGCGACGTGGAAGGAACGGTGTTGGACCCGGCCGGTGGGGCGCCCGGCGCGGCGTCCGCGAGCGTGATGCACCGGGTGCGGGGCGTGTGGCGCCGGCGGTGGGTGATGCTCGGGGTGGCGTTGGGCGTCACCGCGCTCACCGCGGCGTGGACGCTGCGGCAGCCGCGCATCTACGCGTCCAGCACCTCGCTCATCATCGACGTCACCGCGCCGCGCATCCTCGACGGCGAGGTGAAGGAGGTGATGGGGGAGGAGCGCAGCAACTACTGGTTCAACAAGGAGTACTACGCCACGCAGAGCGAGATCATCACCTCGCGCGCGGTGGCCAGCCGTGTGGTGGACCGGCTGGGGCTGTCGAAGGACGCGTCCTTCCTGGGCCTGCCGGCGAACCAGGATCCGGCGGAGCGCGCGAAGGCGCTGGAGGACGCGGACCCGGTGGGGTTGTTGCGCTCGCGCATCCAGGTGGTGCCCGGCAAGGACTCGCGGGTGATGAACATTGGCGTGGAGGACGTGGACCCCGCGCGCGCGGCGCTGCTCTCCAACGAGGTGGCCGCCGCGTACATGGCGGAGAACCTGGCGCTGAAGCTGCGCACCACGGAGGAGGCGCGCACGTGGCTGGAGGGGCGCCTGGACGAGCTGGGCCGTCAGTCCAAGGCCGGCGAGATGGCCGTCTACGACCTGAAGAAGGACGCGGACATGCTGTCCACGTCGCTGGAGTCGCGGCTGTCCATCGTCAGCGAGCGGATCAACTCCTACAACCTGAAGCTCACCGAGGTGCGCACGCGCATCGCGGCGCAGCAGGCGCGCGTGGACGCCATCCACCGGCTGCGCAGGGACGCGGGCAACGACGAGACGTGGGCGGAGGCGGTGCCCGGCGCGAAGGACGGTCCCATCCAGGACCTCAAATCGCGCTACGGCGAACAGAAGGCCGCGTGCGCGGAGCTGACCGAGCGCTACCTGCCGGAGCACCCGAAGCTGCTGGAGTGCAACCGCAAGCTGGACGTCGTGCGCGCGGACCTGCTCAAGAGCCTGAGCAACGTGGTGCGCTCGGCGGAGACGCAGCTGGCGGAGGCGCAGGGCGAGGAGAAGAACCTCAACAAGCTCCTGGACGAGACCAAGGCCGAGGCCTTCCAGGTGAACAAGAAGGCCATCGAGTACGGACGGCTGCAGCGCGAGTCGGACAACAACCAGCGGCTCTATGAGCTGGTGCTCAAGCGGCTGAAGGACATCGAGCTGTCGGGCTTGCTGCGCACGAGCAACGTGCGCGTGCTGGACCCCGCGCAGCCGGCGATGGTGCCGGTGCGGCCGCACACGCGGCGCAACCTGCTGGTCGGCTGGGTGATGGGGCTGCTCCTGGGGCTGGGCGTGGCGCTGTTCCTGGAGATGCTGGAGAACAGCGTCGCGTCGCAGGCGGACGTGGAGGACGTGCTGGGCCTGGCGTTCCTGGGCGTGGTGCCGCGCATGGAGGCCACGAAGGCGCCGGGCGACCGCGACCTGTACGTGCACCGGGCGCCGCGCTCGGCGGTGGCGGAGTGCTGCCGCGCGGTGCGCACCAATCTGCTGTTCATGTCGCCGGATCATCCCTGCAAGACGCTGGTGGTGACGTCCAGCGGCCCGCAGGAGGGCAAGTCCACCACGTGCATCAACCTGGGCGTGGCCATGGCCCAGAGCGGCAACCGCGTGCTGCTGCTGGACACGGACATGCGCCGGCCCCGGCTGCACCGCGCGTTCGGCGTGCCCAACGACCTGGGCATCAGCTCGCTGGTGGTGGGCGAGGGTTCGCTGGACAAGGCGGTGAAGAGCACGGAGGTGCCCAACCTCTTCGTGCTGCCGTGTGGCCCGTTGCCGCCGAACCCCGCGGAGCTGCTGCACACGCGTGCCTTCAAGGAACTGCTGCGCACCGCGGGGGAGAAGTTCGACCGTATCATCCTGGACAGCCCGCCGCTCAATGCCGTCGTGGACGCGGCGGTGCTGGCCACGCAGGCGGACGGCGTGGTGATGGTGCTCAAGGCGGGCCGGACGGACCGGAGCGCCGCGAAGCGCGCGCTGCGCTCGTTGGCGGACGTGCAGGCGCGGATGTTCGGCGCCATCCTCAACGACGTGGACCTGCGGCAGCCGCGCTACGGCGACACGTACCTGGGCTACCAGGGCTATGGCCCGACGCAGGACGAGCCCAAGGGCGGGGTGGCGCCGTCGTGAGGGGCGCGGGCTTGCGGGTGCTGCACCTGGGGAAGTTCTACCCTCCGGCCTCCGGCGGCATGGAGGCGCACGTGCGAACGCTGGCGCGCGCGCAGGCGTCGCTGGGCGCGCAGGTGGAGGTGCTGTGCGCGAACCATTCCGTGGACGGCACCGGGACGAGCCACGAGTTCCACGGGCGCAGTCCCACGCGTGAGGAGTGGGACGGTCCGGTGCGCGTGATTCGCCTGGGGCGGCTCGCGTCCGTGGCGCGCATGGACGTGATGCCGTCGCTGCCGTTCGTGCTCAGGAGGGCGCTGGCGCGGGGCGTGGATGTGGTGCACCTGCACGTGCCCAACCCGAGCATGGTGCTGGCGCTGGACGCGGTGCCGCGTCTGCCGGCGGTGGTGGTGACGCACCAGAGCGACATCATCCGGCAGAAGGTCGCGGGCGCGCTGTTCCGTCCCTTCGAGTGGATGCTGTACTCGCGCGCGGCGCGGCTCTTGGCCACGAGTGACGCGTACGTGCGAGGCTCGTCGCTGCTGTCGACGTTCAAGTCGAAGGTGCGCGTACTGCCGCTGGGCATCGAGCTGGAGTCGTACCTGCGGCCACCTTCCGCGGAAGCGCGCGAGGCGCAGGCGCGCTGGACGGCGGAGGCGGCGGGCGGGCCGCTGTGGCTGATGGTGGGGCGGCTCGTCTACTACAAGGGATTGTTCACGGCGCTGGAGGCGCTGGTGCACGCGCCGGGGCGGCTGGTCATCGTGGGCGAGGGGCCGCTGGCGGAGGAGGGCCGCGCGCGGGCGAAGGCGTTGGGCCTCGAGGACCGGGTGACGTGGGCGGGCTACCTGTCGCCAGAGGCGCTGACGGGCGCGTACCGGGCCGCGACGGCGCTGTGGTTTCCTAGCAACGCGCGCAGCGAGGCGTATGGCCTGTCGCAGGTGGAGGCGCTGGCGAGTGGATTGCCCGTGCTCAACACCGCCGTGCCGGACTCCGGTGTGGCGTGGGTAAGCCTGCATGAGCACACCGGGCTCACGGTGCCCGTCGGTGATGCGCGGGCGCTGGCGGCGGCGGCGCGCCGGTTGGTGGAGGAGCCGGGCCTGCGCGAGCGGCTGTCGCGTGGGGCACAGGAGCGTGCGCGGGCGGAGTTCGCCCATGACGTGATGGCGTCGCGCAGCCTGGAGTTGTACGCGGAGGCGCTCGGACGGCAGCCGGTGGCGGAGGAGAAGAGCGATGCCTCCGTCCGGCACGTCGCGGGCGGGCGCTGAAGGTCCGCGCATGCACGGAACGCGCGCGTCTCATCGTGACGGTCCCGCGGAGGGCGGAGGTCGCTCCTCGCATGCGTCGGGTGGTGCGCCGCTTCGCGTGCTGCATGTCTCCAGCGGAAACCTCTACGGCGGCGTCGAGACGTTGCTGCGCACGCTGGCGCTCGCGAGCGCGGACCGGGCGGGCGGCTCGGTGCATGCGTTCGCGCTCTGCTTCGAGGGACGCATCGCGGAGGAGCTTCGCGCGGCGGGCGCGCCGCTGACGTTGCTGGGACCGGCGAAGGTGAGTCGTCCCTGGCGGGTCTGGGAGGCTCGACGCTCGCTGATGGCGCTGCTCCGGCGGGAGGCGTTCGACGCGGTGGTGTGTCACGCGGCGTGGCCTCAAGCCATCTTCGGGCCGGTGGTGCGCACGGCCGGTGTTCCGTTGCTCTTCTTCCAGCACGACGCACTGTCGGGTTCGCACTGGGTGGAGCGCTGGGCTCGCGTCACCTCTCCGGACCTGGCGCTGTGCAACAGCCGCTACACCGCGAGCACGCTTCCGAGCGTGTATCCGCGCACGCAGTGGCGCTTGCTCCATCCACCTGTTCAGGACGGTGGCCCGGACCTCATGGCTTCCGAGCGCACGTCGCTCCGCGGCGAACTGGGCGCGGATCCGACGGATGTCGTCATCGTCCATGCCAGCCGCATGCAGGAGTGGAAGGGGCAGCGGCTGCTGCTCGAAGCGCTGGGCCGGCTGCGCCAGGTGCCTCGCTGGAAGGCGTGGTTCGCTGGTGGTGCGCAGCGCCCGGAAGAGATCGCCTACGAAGCGGGCTTGAAGGCCCAGGCCTTGGCCCTGGGCCTAGGGGACCGTGTGCGGTTCCTGGGACAGCGCTCGGATGTGCCTCGCCTGCTGCGCGCGGCGGAGGTGCACTGTCAGCCCAACACCGGGCCGGAGCCGTTTGGCCTGGCGTTCGTGGAGGCGCTCTATGCCGGGCTTCCCGTGGTCACCACCGCGCTGGGCGGACCGCTGGAGATCGTCGATGCGTCTTGCGGCGTGCTCGTGCAGCCGAAGCCGGAGGCCCTGGCCCAGGCGCTGCGCGGACTCATCGAAAATGAGTCGGCCCGGCGGAAGCTGGGCAGCGGTGGCCCCTCTCGCGCGAAGGCGCTGAGCGCGCCTGATGCCTTCTTGTCGGCGCTGGAGGACTCGGTGCGCTCCGTGGCCCGGGAGGCCGCCGCATGAGTGGCGCGAGTCCTCGTCCCCAGCTCCGTGGCCCGGGTGTGCTGCATCAGCGGTACGTGCGCCGCGTGCCACAACCCGCGACAACGCAGGCCGTACCGACTCCGGCGGCGGCGTCTCCGGGGCTGCTCGGTTCGGGTCACGTGGTGGTGGCGTTCATCGTCCTGCTCTTCATCTGCCAGCTCGCGCTGCTGATGGAGGCGCTGGCTCCAGCGCGCGTGGTGTTCCGCATCCTGTCGTTTGGCACGAGCCTGGCGCTGCTGGTGCTGGTGAAGGGTCCGCGCCTCAAGCACCCGGCGATGCCCTTCCTGCTCGCCTCGGCGGGGCTCACCGCGCTGAACTTCTTCCACCCCGGCACCAACACCCCGCTGGCGGCGGCCGCGCAACTGGGCATCCAGATCTCCGTGTTCGCGCCGCTGTTCTGGGCGAGCCGCCTGCGCATCGACGCGAAGATGTTCGGACGCGTCGTCCTGCTGCTCTTCCTGTTCAACATGGCGAGCGCCTCGTTGGGCGTCCTGCAGGTGACCTTCCCCGGACGCTTCCAGCCCGCCCTGTCCGCCATGGTCGAAAGCCAGGGCGAGGGCTACGTGCGCAGCCTCCAGTTCGAGACCGCGAGCGGCGCGCGCGTGTTCCGCCCCATGGGGCTGACGGACGTTCCGGGCGGAGCCGCCACCGGTGCCTTCTATTCCGTGCTGCTGGGCGGCGCGTTCCTGCTCAGCCGTCAGGGCATGTCGCGGAAGGTGCTGGGCGCGGCGGGCATCGGCATCGGGCTCATCTGCCTCTACCTGGGGCAGGTGCGCGTCGCGGCGGTGACGCTGATTGTCTGCATGGCGGCCATGGCGCTGGTGCTCACCGTGAGCGGCCGGTGGGTGCGGCTCGTGGCATTGGCCTCGGTCGTGGGTGGCTTCGCGGTGGTGGCCTTCGGCTGGGCCGTCGCGGTCGGTGGCGACGCGGTGCTCTCGCGCTGGAGCACGCTCACGGCCTCCGACCCGTCGCAGGTGTATCAATCCAACCGCGGCCGCTTCCTCGACGAGACCTTCGACCAGGTGCTCCCGGAGTTCCCCCTGGGCGCGGGCCTGGGGCGCTACGGCATGGCCAACGCCTACTTCGGCGACAACCTCGACCGCGAGAGTCCTCCGCTGTGGGCTGAAATCCAGTGGACGGCGTGGGCGTACGACGGAGGATGGCTGGGGCTCGTCTGCTATCCGCTCGCGCTGCTGGTGACGTTGGGGTGGGGCTTCCAGGTGGCGCGGCGCCGCGATGACTCGGCGGGCGAGTTCTGGCTCTGGGGCAGCCTGCTCTTCGCGTATGACCTGGGCGCGCTCGCGCAGACCTTCAGCTACCAGTTCTTCATGAGCCAGATGGGCATGGAGTTCTGGCTGCTCAACGCGGCCTTCTTCAGCGCGTACTGGAACCGGAATGCGGCCCTACACCCTCATCGCCGGTGACTTCGTCTCCACCGGAGGCATGGACCGCGCGAACCTCGCGCTGGCGGATTGGCTCGCGCGCCAGGGTGGCCCCGTGCGGCTGGTGGCGCACCGGGTGGAGGATTCGCTCCTGCGCTACCCCAACGTGCACTTCGTCCGCGTGCCCAAGCCCGCGAACGCGTACCTGCTGGGCGAGCCGTTGCTCGACGCCGTAGGGCGCTTTTGGGCGGCGCGCACGCTGGCGCAGGGTGGCCAGGTGGTGGCCAATGGCGGCAACTGTGAGGTAGCCGCCGCCAACTGGGTCCACTACGTCCACGCCGCGCACGCCCCCGAGCCCGTCGGCAGTCCGCTGCGCACGCTGAAGGGTCACGTGAGCCACCGGATGCACTTGCGCAGCGAGCAACGCGCGTTGCGCCGGGCGCGGATCATCCTGGCGAACTCGGAGCGCACGCGGCAGGACCTGCTGGCCGCCACGGGCGTGGAGGAGTCCCGCGTCCACGTCGTGTACCTGGGCGGTGATCCGACGCGCTTCCCGTCCACGACGCCTGTGCTCCGTCGTGAGGCGCGGGCGTCGCTGGGCTGGTCTCAAGAACGGCGAGTGGCGCTGTTCGTGGGCGCGCTGGGAGACCGGCGCAAGGGCTTCGACACGCTCTTCCATGCGTGGGCGCGGCTGTGCGCGAGACGCGAGTGGGACATGGACCTGTGCGTCGTGGGGACGGGTGCGCAGCGGGAATCATGGGAGCGCGCGGCGCGTGAGCAGGGCCTGGGCGAGCGGATCCGCTTCCTGGGCTTCCGCGACGACGTGCCCCGCCTGATGGCGGCCGCGGACCTGCTGGTCTCCCCCACGCGCTACGAGTCCTATGGCCTGGGCGTGCACGAAGCGCTGTGCGTGGGCATCCCCGCGCTGGTGAGCCGCTCGGCGGGCGTGGCGGAGCGCTTCCCGTCGTCGCTTCAGGGGCTGCTGCTGGATGACCCCGAGGACTCGGGCGAGCTGGTGCGGCGCCTGGAGGAATGGCGGGCCCGGGGCGGGGATTGGATGCCCGCAGTGGCCGCGCTGTCGTCGGAGCTGCGGGCCTGGACGTGGGACGCGATGGCGGCGGCGGTGGTGGCTCGGCTGGAGGCGTGAAGCTTCAGGCCTTGCGCTCGAGCACCTGCTCGAAGAAGTCGAGGTGCGCCTTCGCGACCACCGGCCAGGCGAAGCGGGACACGGCTCGCTCGCGGCCTCGTGTGGACAGTTCCTGACGTTGAGCGGGGCTCTCCAGCAGTTCCTCTAGCGCGGTGATCCAGGCACCGCCGTACGACTCCGGCAGGATGCGCCCGGCATCGCCCACGGTGTGCGGAATCTCTCCGGAGTCGCTGGCGAACACGGGCACGCCACACGCGAAGGCCTCCGCGAGCATGCGGCCAAACTGTTCCTTCCACGCGGGCGTCGTCTGGCTGGGCGCGCAGAGCACATCCATGGCGTTGAGCGCGCGAGGCACCTCCGCGTGCTTCACGCCGGTGACGATGCGCACGCGGTCTCCGTGGCGCTGCGCCCACGCGCGCAGGTCCACCTCCAGGGGGCCTCCGCCGACGAAGAGGGCTCGCCAGGGCGTGGTCGTCCTGTTGAGTGCATCCATCAGGAGCCGCAGGCCCTTCTCCGGCACGAAGCGGCCCAGATAGCCCACGACGGGCGGCCCTTCGGACGTCCAGCCCAGGCGCTCGCGGAAGGCGCGGCCCGCCTCCGGATCCGGACGGAAGTGCTCCACGTCCACGCCCACGGGGATGAAGCGCGAGGGGCGCTGCTCATAGCCGGGCCGCGCGAGGAGGTTGTCGTGCACCGTCTGGCCCCAGGCGATCCACCCCGCGGCCCGGCGCAGGACGAAGCGCTCGGCTTGCGCGAAGGGCGGGGGATAGCGCTTGGCCAGGTTCTGGAACGTGCAGAAGACGAGCGGCACGTGGGCGGGCGTCATCAGCGCCACCTCCAGGCCGGAGAGCACGTAGGGCTCCTCCCACAAGTGCACCAGGTCCGCGCCTCGCGACAGGTGCGCGTGCACCTCCGGCCCGTAGACGAAGCCGTGCAGCGAGCGGCTGAAGTACGCGGGCACGCCCTCCAGGTTCACGGCCTCGTGAGGGTCGCGCTGGAGCACCAGCGGGCTCAGGTCCCCGTGAAAGGACTTCGGCGCCACGGCGGTGACGTCCCAGCGGCCGGCGCCCACGCGGGCCATCTCGTTGGCCAGCCGCCGGTTGAGGGTGACGACGTAGGAGTGCGAGACGGTGACGAGCTTCCGGGGACGCATCATGAATGCCCTCGCGTGGGGACGAGGCTCCGATACACGGCGAGGATGTCCCGGGCGTAGCGCTCACGGGAGAAGCGGCGTACGGCGGTGTGGCGGGCCGCGCGGGCCAGGGTGTCTCGCAAGGCTTCGTCCTCCAGCAGCCGGCGCAGGGCCGCCGCGAGCGTGTTCGCGTCGCCGGGTTCGATGGCCAGCACGTCCTCGCCATCCCGCAGCGCTTCGGCGGCGCCGCTCGACTTCGAGATGACGGCGGCCCGGCCGCAGGCGAGCGCCTCCGCGATGGTGAGGCCGAAGGGCTCGCGGCGGGTGCTCGCGTGCACGAAGACGTCCAGGGCCCGGTAGACGCGGGCGGGCTCGGGCTGGAAGGGCACGAAGCCCACGCGGCCCGTGAGGCCGTGGCGCTCCACCTGTTCGCGCAGCTCCGCGTCGGTGAACTGCGAGCCGGCCGTGCGGTAGAGCGGAGCGCCCACGAGGTAGAATCGCACGGGCAGGGCCGGTGCCTGACGCGTCAGCAGGGCCGCGGCCTCCAGGAAGACGTCGTGTCCCTTCCAACGCGCGTACGTGGCCACGAGCCCCACGCGCAGCGTGCCCGGAGGCGCGGGCGGCAGTCCGGCCAGTGCATCCAGGTGCGCGCCGTCACCGGCGGCCGGAGAGAACCGCTCCACGTCCACGCCGTTGGGCACGACGTGCACGGGCACCTTCCCGAGCACCGTACGCGCGTCGTCGCCGACGGCCTGCGAGTTCGCGATGGCGGCCGAGGCCAGCGGATGCAGGCCGGAGAGAGCGCGTCGAACCAACGGCCGCTCGCCGAGGAAGTCGTGCACGTGCCACACGCGCGGAACCGGCAGTCCGGTGGTGGCCGCGCTCAGCAGGTGGGTCTTGATGCCATTGGAGTGCAGCAGGTCCGGCGCCGCGTCACGCACCGCGCGCCGCAGGTCGAGGCCGTAGCGGGTCAGCAGCAGGGGCGTCGGGGCAATCTCACGCGCGAAGCGAAAGAGACCCGCGCGACCCTGCTCCCGCAGACCACTGTCCCCGAGCGCGGACAGGCGGTCGGGCAGGGCGAGCACCTGGGTCTCCACGCCGAGCCCTCGGGCTGTCTCCACCAGCGGCCCGTCCGTACCCGCGATGAGGTGCGGCGAAAGGCCGGGCTCCAGCGTGCGCAGGCACGCGAGGAGATCCACGAGCGCGCGCTCGGCACCGCCCAGGATTCCCACGGGATTGAGGAACAGGATCCGCACGCGGACGCGACCGAATCAGACCCGCCCGGGGCGGTCAAGGCGATGCAGATACGCGTCCAACACGGTGCGCGCATGGGCGCTCCACGTGAAGCGTGCGGCCCGTGCATGCCGCGTCTCCGCGGATGGGGCGGGCACGCGACCCGTGAGCAGGGCGTCTACCGTCTCCGACCATGCGGCCACGTCGCCCACCGGGCAGTACGTGCAGGCGTCGGCGCCCACTTCGCGCAGCACCGGCAGGTCGCTGGCCACCACGGGGACACCACACGCCAATGCTTCGATGACGGGCAGGCCGAAGCCCTCCGCGTCACTGGGCACCAGCACCGCGCGGGCACGCCGGTACAGTCCCGCGAGCGTGGCCCGCTCCTGCCGGGGTGGTTGCAGCAGCGCGTCCTTCAAGCCGAGCCGCGCCACCTGTGCCTGTTGAGCCGCGTCCAGCTCTCCACCCTGCTGCACCAGCATGAGCTCCGGATGCCGGGCTCTCAGCGCAGCGAAGGTGTCGAACAGCACGTCCAGCCGCTTGCGGCGGATGGCGCTGCCCACGTGCAGCAGATACGGCCGGCCCTTCAGCGGTGCGAGTACGGCTTCGCTGGCGTCTCCGGGAACGGGGTCGAGCCGGTACTCCGGCGAGACTCCGTAGGGCGCCCACACCAATCGCTCGGGAGGCACCACGCCGTGCGCGAGCAGTTCGTCGCGGACTTGCTGCGTGCTGTGGAAGACGATGGCCGGGCGCTCCAGGCCCTTGAGCGTGGCTCTCGCCATCAGGCGGAACCACGTGGGGCGCGGTTCGCGGTGGGGCTCCAGGACGGAGCGGAACGCGTCCAGGTCATGGCAGAAGACGCCGGTACGCTCCGCAGGCAGCGCGTGGACGAGCTGCGCGTAGGTGTGGTCCACGACGTGGAACGCATCGTGGCCGATTCGCTCACGCAGCAATCGCGCGGGATAGAGGCCGAAGCGGGTGAGCAGTCGGTCCGCGTTGAAGGCGGCCTTGCGGCTTCCCACGCGGGGCAGGGCGCGCACGGCGTGGGGAATGGACGGACGCACGGGAGTGACGCCGACCTCGGCGGGAAACGCCGCCAGTCCCTCGACGAGCGCTTCGCCCACCAGGTCCATGCTGGGCCAGCCCTCCTCGCGCGGATCCATCAGGACCTTCAACCTCAAGATGCTCACGCGGTGACTCCGCGGCGCAGCAGGTGCGCCACCGTGTGCTCCAGCGCGAAGTGCTCACGGTACACGCGCGCCGCGCGCTCACCCAGGGTCCGGCGCTCTTCCTCGTGCTCCAACAGGTGCTCCGCGAGCACCCGCAGCGAAGCGGGTGACGCATCATCCGCGAGCGCCACTGGCCGCAGTTCGCGCCACAGCGGTTCGCTCAGGTGCCCGGTGTTGGTGACGATGGGCAGGCCCAGTCCCAATCCGCCCATCGCGCTGCTTCGCCGGGCGCTGACGCCGTCGGGATACGGCTGCACCAGCAGCTCCGCCGCGCGCAGGTGCACGGCCACGGCCTCCGGTGCCAGTCCGTCCCTCGCATGAAGCCTGCGGGCCAGCGCGGGATGCTTCCGTCCCAGGGCCTCACACCAGCCCTGACTGCCCCGGCCCAGCAGTAGCGCTTGCCGCCGTTCATCCCGCTGCAACAACGGCACGAGCACGGCCTCCAGCGGTCCCGCGATGGCCCCGCCATACGTCCCGAAATGCGCCACCGTGGGGCCGCCAAGCGCATCCCGCACCGCGCACACTTCGTCCCCTGGCGCGTCCAGGGGCAGGGGACTGGGAATGGGACACCACCGGGCCTGGGACCGCAGTGGCTCCGGCAGGTGCTCCGCCCAGGTGGGGATGGACACGTAGGCGCGCTCCACGCCGAACGCCAGCGTGCGCAGCATCACCCGCGTGACTCCCGCGAGCACCTGATGCTTCCAAGGCGCGCCCGGACTCCACGGGTACACTGCCTCATGGAGGAACAGCTCGCGTTCGTCCCGCCGCCTCGCCGCGAACCAGGCGCAAAACGGCACGTTCATCGCCTTCAATCCGAATGCGTGCGGCACGTACTGGAGGAACAGCCTCCGGGGCCCTGGCAGCGCATCCAGCTCGCGCGTCAGGCGCACCAGACCCGGCGGCGTGAAGAGGCCGGGCCACCGGTGCACGGTCACGCCCTGATCATCCGTGAGCCCGTTGGCCCCAGGCGTCCAGACGTGCACCGTCTCCCCCGCCTTCAAGAGCGCGTGGGCGATGCTCCGCGAATGGTCGGAGACGCCACCGGGGGCCGGCGGATACTCCCCCGTCAACAGATGCCACGTGCGGCTCACGGAGGCGCCCGCCTCGCGCGCAGGTGCTGGACCAGGGCGCGCAGCTCTCCCAGCAACGACAGGCCTCGCCGCGTGGCCTCACGCGCGAGCACCAGCGCGGTCAGCAGCCCCGCCGCCACCAACGCCTGCACCAGCAGCCCGTCCTGCCCCATCGCGAGCCGCGAACAGCCCACCGCGAGCGCGAGCAGCGCGCCCACCGTGAGGAACGGCTCCATGACCTCGAACTCGAGCCGCGACAGGTGCGGGTTGCGGCGGGACACCAGCCGCGCCGTGAACCACAGCTCCGTGAGCGTCACGGCCGTCGCGCTCACCCCGACGCCGACGATGCCCCAGTGCATCACCGCCAGCACTCCCAGACCGAAGCGCAGCAGGCTCCCGGTAATGGCCACGTACATCCGCTCCCGCGCGTGACCGCTGGCGTTCTGCTGCGAGGCCAGCAGGCCCTGCACCGCCAGCATCGACGCCTCGATGGTGAACCACTGCACCAGCGTGGACGCGAGGCTCCAGCGCTCGCCGAAGACCACCGGGATGAAGGGCGGCAGCGCGATGACGCCGAACGGGATGGCCAGGCACAGGACCGCGCTCACGCGCCGGATGGACGTGCGCAGGTAGTCCGCCAGCGCGGCCGAGTCCTCCTGCATGCGGCTGTACGCCGGATACGCGACGCGGGTGAGGACGCTGCTCACCGCCAGCGGCACGGAGGCCAGCGCGGTCGCCCAGTTCACCAGGCCCACCCCGTCCTTGCCCTCCATGCGCCCCACCACGAGCGGAATCCATCCCTGGAGCGCCGCGGGGATGATGCCCGTGAGCTGGAACCAGATGCCGAAGGACAAGAGCCGCTTGACGATGTCCCAGCGGAACGTGCCCTGGGGCCTCCAGCCCGCCGCCGCCCAGAACAGCACCATGCCCACCGCGCCCCGCACCAGCCCGCCGCCAATGAGCGACCACGCCCCGAAGTGCATCGAGGCCAGCAGGATGCTGCCCGCCGTCTGCGCCACGCTCTCGATGAGCTCGATGCGCGCGAGCGTCGGGAAGCGCAGCTGCCGCTCCAGCATCATGACGGGGATGACGCGCAGCGAGTGGAAGAACAGGCCGATCGCCATCGTGCCCACCATGGCCGCGCCCGAAGGCCCCAGCTCGTAGGTGCTCGACAGCCACGGCGCGAGCAGCACGATGGCGCCCACGATGAAGACGGTGAACGCCTGGTGGCTCCAGAAGGCGGAGGTGATTTCGTCCTGCGTGGGTTCGTGCTGCTGGCGCACCAGCGAGGCGCTGAGCCCCAGGTCCCCCAGGAACGCGCCCATCGCGGAGGTGAAGGCGACGATGGCGAACACGCCATAGTCCCCGGGGAACAGCAGATGCGACAGGGTGAGCGAGCTCACCACGCGTAAGCCCAGCGAGCCGACCGTCCGCAGGAGCAGGGCGATGATGGAGCGCTGCGCGCGGACCTTCACGTCCGACAC
Source organism: Corallococcus sp. AB030 (assembly GCF_003668965.1). Lineage (NCBI taxonomy): Bacteria > Pseudomonadati > Myxococcota > Myxococcia > Myxococcales > Myxococcaceae > Corallococcus > Corallococcus sp. AB030. The sequence continues at coordinate 51,502 of NZ_RAWQ01000025.1, read as the reverse complement.
GCCCAGGGGCGGAGCGTCAGCGGCGTCCGGCGCGGGAGGGGAACGGCTGCTCATGGGGGAAACGGGGCGCTCCACGAAAGGAACTCCGACGGAGCCTATATGCGCCCCCGCCTCCGGCGAACAGGGGCACGAGGAGGCAGGGCGTCCCCGTGCCCCGGAAGGAGGGCTCGCATGCAGCCCCGTGGAGCGGGCGGGCGGACACGGGCGTGCCCGGCACGGCGGCACTGGCCGTGACCGCGCTGCGCAGATTGTGCCGCGAGCGGCCGCCGGTGCCGCGAGTCACGGGGGCATCACATGGCCGACGCGTCAGCGAAGAACGGGCACCGCGCGGGGAACGGAGCGCGCAACGGCAAGGGCCGCGTCTGGGGAGGCATCGACCTGGGCGGCACGAAAATCGAGGCCGTCATCGTGGATGCGCGCGGCGACGTGCTGGGCCGGGCCCGCCACGTGACCCCCGCGACGGGCGGCCCGGGCGAGGTGGTGAAGGAGCTCTACGGCACGCTGGGCGAGGCCGCGCATGCCGTGGGCATCGAGCCCGCGAAGCTCGTGGGCGTGGGCGTGGGCGTGCCGGGCTCGGTGGACGCGAACAACGGCACGCTCTCGCACACGGCCAACGTGGCGGGCGGCTGGGACGCGCCCTATCCGCTGGCGTCGGACCTGGGCGACCTGGTGGGCGGCGGCAAGGTGATGCTGGGCAACGACGTCCAGGTGGCGGTCGCGGCCGAGTACAAGCTGGGCGCGGGCCGCGGCCACCGCTCCGTGCTGGGCGTGTGGTGGGGCACGGGCGTGGGCGGGGGCCTGGTGCTCAACGGCGTGCCGTGGCGCGGGCAGGGCTCCGCCGGCGAGATTGGCCACATGGTGGTGAAGCCCAACGGCGCGCGCTGTGGCTGCGGCCGGCGGGGCTGCCTGGAGGCCTACGCGGGGCGCGCGTGCATGGAGAGCAAGGCGCGCTCGGCGGCGAGGAAGGGAGAGAAGACCCTCCTCTTCGACATCATGCGCGACAAGAATCGCACGCGCCTGTCCAGCAGCGTCTGGGCGAGCGCGCTGAAGCAGAAGGATCCGCTGGCGACGCGGCTCATCGAGCGGGCCATCGACATGCTGGGTGTGGCCATCGCCTCCGTCATCAACCTGCTGGACCTGGAGGCCGTCATCATCGGAGGCGGGCTGGGGTCCCGGTTGGGCCCCATGTACATGGGCCACATCCAGGACGCCATGCACCCGCACCTGTTCATCACGGAGCGCAAGCCCGTGATGCGCATCGCCGAACTGGGGGACCTGTCCGGCGCCATCGGCGCGGCGCTGCTCGCGGGCCCACGGATGTGAGGACTCACCTGGCCCGACATCGCCACCCGTCCTCTCTCGATGCGTTTGACGCAGAAGTCCCGCGAATCAGGGCTGACAGCAGGTAGGCAGGCGAGTCGTGACACACCTGCGACGTCAGGACGTTGACGCGCTGCTTCGGTGACCGTCACGATGCGGGTGGACGCTCCTCTCGCATGGTCACCTTCTTCGTCGCCTTCCTCGTGTCGTTCCTCGTGGCGTTGGTGCTCACGTGGCGCGTGCGCGAGCGTGCGCTGGCGTGGGGCTGGTTGGATCAGGCGAACTCCAGCCGCAAGGTGCACGTGCGGCCCGTCCCCCGGCTGGGCGGCATTGGCATCGTGGGGGGCTTCTTCGCGCCGCTGTGCGCGCTGTTCATCGTGGACTCGGGCGTGGGGGACCAGTTCGTCTCGCAGACGTCGCTCATCATCGGCCTCTTCGTGGGCGGCGCCATCATCGCGGCGCTGGGCTTCTACGACGACCTCAAGGGCGCGGGCGCGAAGCTGAAGTTCTCCGTGCAGTTCGCGGTGGCGCTGGGCCTCTACGCGCTGGGCTTCCGCATCGAGGTGCTGGCCAACCCCTTCGGCGCGGAGCTGACGCTGGGGCTCTTGAGCCTGCCGCTGACGGTGCTGTGGGTGGTGGGCGTCATCAACGCGCTCAACCTCATCGACGGGTTGGACGGGCTGGCGGGCGGCGTCGCGTTCTTCGGCGTGGGCACCCACTTCCTGCTCGCGCTGATGCGCGGGGACGTGCTGCTGTGCCTGCTGATGGTGGCGCTCGCGGGCGCCATCCTCGGGTTCCTGGTGTTCAACTTCAACCCGGCCTCCATCTTCATGGGGGACACGGGCAGCATGTTCCTGGGCTTCGTGCTCGCGGCGGTGTCCATCAAGACGTCGTCGAAGAGCGGCACCGCGGTGGCGCTGCTCGTGCCGGTGATGGCGCTGGGCCTGCCCATCATGGACACGCTGCTGGCCATGGTGCGCCGCTCGCTGCTGGGCAGACCCATGTTCAGCGCGGACAAGGAGCACATCCACCACCGGCTGATGAGCCGCCTGCTCTTGTCCCACCGCACCACCGTGCTGGTGCTCTACGCGCTGTGCACGCTGTTCATGCTCACCGCGCTGGGGCTCAGCTTCGCCAACAGCATCCAGAGCGCGCTGCTGCTCAGCGGCATCGGCGTGGTCATCATGGTGCTGATGCGCAAGCTGGGTTACCTGGACGTGCGCCACATGGACGCCGTCCAGCAGACGCGCCAGCGCAACCTGGAGCTGCGCTCGCTGGTGCGCTCCGTCACCGCCGCGGTGCGCGCGGCCGGTTCGTTCCAGGAGGTGTGGAACGCCGTCCGTCCGCTGTCCCAGGGGCTGAGCCTGTCCTCGCTGGAGCTGCGCCTGCGCCGCCCGCACGAGGGCGTGAACGCGGGCGTCGTCTTCGAGTCCCAGCACCCGGACGCTGGCGCCGAGGCCTCGCTGGAGGTCCGCCTGGACGTGAAGGAGGAGGAGTCCCTGCTCGGCGCGCTGCGCCTGGTCTGGCGCGATGGCCGGGCCGCCATCGACCGGGACGAGGAGCTGGCGCTGGAGGTGGTCGCGGACGCGGTGGCCGAACGCGTGGGGCTGCTGGTGGCGCTGGAGGCCGCGGAGCCCGAGCGCATCATCGCGCTGCGGCGGTGAGCCCATGAGCTCCTCTCCGGCCTTGCTGACCCTGCTCCATGCGTGGCCGGAAGTGCCGGACGCTCCCGGGCCTTCGAACGAAGGCGATGGTGAAGTGCTGGTGAAGGCCGCCGTACGCCATGGACTGGCGGGCTTCGTCGAGCACGCGCTCTCGAAGGCGGACTGGACGCTGACCCCGGACGCCGCCGCGCTGCTCACCCGCGAGGCCCGGCTGAGCGCGGCGCGGGGCATGCGCGTGCGGTCGCTCTTGTCGCGGAGCCTGACGGCGCTGGCGGCGCTGGGCCTGACGCCGGTGCTGCTCAAGGGTTACGGGCTGGCGCGCAGGCTCTACCCGGAGCCGCTCCAGCGCGCGACGAACGACGTGGACCTGCTGGTGCCTCGCGCCCGGGTGCTGTGCGCCGTGCACGCGCTGGAGGGGATGGGGCTCACCACCCAGGCCGGCGACGTGGACCGGGACGACGCGCACCATGTGGAGCTCACCGGACCGGACGGACTGGTGGAGCTGCACTACCGCGCGCTCACGGGCTACGGCCTGTCGCTGGAGGGCGACGCCATGGTGTCGCGGTCGCTGGACGCGACGCTGGACGGCCACCCTGTGCGCTACCTGTGCCCGGAGGACGAGGCCGTCTACCTGGCCCTGCACGCGAGCAACCACCTGCTGCAGCGGCTGGCCTGGCTGTTCGACCTGAAGCTGCTGGCGCGGGCGAACCCCCGGCTCGACTGGGACCGCGTGGTGACGCGCGCGCGGCGCACGGAGCTGCCCCATCTGGTCTGGTACGCGTGGGACGCGGCGCACCGGCTGCTGGACGCGCCCGTGCCCGCCTGGGTGCTCAAGGCGCTGGCCCCGCCCCGGTGGCAGCGCGCGCTGGCGACGCGACTGTTCTCCGGCCCCCGGCTGGTGGGCGCGGAGCTGGCGCGTAACAAGCCGGCATGGGTCGCCGCGAAGCTGGCCCTGGCGCCCCGGGCCCGGCCCATGGTGCGGTACGCGCTGCGGCGGCTGCGCGGCGCCCGGTCCCCTCCCGGGACGGGAGCGGAGCCAGGGGCGCCACGGCCTGTTCGCTCGCCCACTGGAAGACGGTGATTGCGGCGGGCAGGCCCGGCCCATTAAAGGTGCCGCACCATGGCGCCCAGCCTCCTCGACACCTTCCGGGTCCTGTCCTCCTTCGAGCCTCCGCGCGGAAAGCTCCGGGGCGCGCCATGGGAGGCGTACGTCGACTGGGCCATCGCGCAGGGACTGGCGCCGCTCGCGGCGTACAACCTGGAGTACCGGATGGGCGGGGGCGAGGCGCCGGAGTGGGCCCGCGACCGGATGATGTCCATCTACACCGGCTCCGTGAACGACAACGTCATGAAGCTGGTCCACTTCAAGCGCATCGTGGATCAGCTGGAGGGCCGCAAGATTCTCCTCCTGGGCGGCGCGGCCTTCGCGGAGGCGCTCTATCCGCACGTGGGCTTCCGGCCCGTGCTGGACATCCAGGTGCTGGTGCGCCGCATGGACGTGGACGGCTTCGCCGGCTACCTGTCCAACCACGAGTTCGTCCCAGAGGAGGACACGACGAACAGCGGCGCCGCGCGTGTCGTGTCCGACGGCCGCACCCCCATCCACATCTACGCGGACGTGCTGGGCGCGAACCGACGTGAGCAGTTGGCTGGCATCTTCGAGCGCGCCCGACCCATGAAGGTCTACGGACAGTCCATCTTCCGCCCGGAGCTGGAGGACGCGCTGCTGCTCACCGCGCTGGACCAGGCCCACCACGGGTATGACGTGCCGTGGCTGTCGTTCGTGGACCTGCGCGAGCTCATCACCGGCGCCACCTGGATGGGCGGCGTGTACTCGCGCCCGATGGATGTCCCCGCGCTGCTCGCTCGCGCGGAGGCGTTCGGCCTGGAGCGCGCCCTCTACACGTCGCTGGCCATCGTGGCGCGTCTGTTCCCGGAGGCGGAGGCGCAGGCCACCGCCGCGTTCCCGCCGCTGCGCCGCGCGACCCGTGAACTTCTGGACCGGGGCGTGGTGGGTCCGGTGAGCACCCCCGGACGTTCCTCCGCCCTACGGGGTGTGGACAGACTGCGTCGCCTCCTCACGGGGCGATAAGGCTGTCTGGTCGCTCGGCGGTCCTTCGTGCCCGGGCTTTCTTTCAGTGCTCCGGTCGGCGTATGAGTTCATGACGCCACCTGTCGAAACCAGGACACTCAAAGAATGCGCATTGCCATTATCGGATCGGGTTACGTCGGACTCGTCGCGGGCACCTGCTTCGCGGACTCGGGCAACGACGTCGCGTGCGTGGACATCGACGAGCGGAAGATCCGCATGCTCCAGGATGGACAGGTCCCCATCTACGAGCCGGGTCTGGAGGAGCTCATCCGCAAGAACGTGAAGGAGAAGCGCCTCACGTTCACCACGAACCTGGCCGAAGGCGTGCAGAACGCGCAGGCCGTGTTCATCGCCGTAGGCACCCCTGAAGGGGAGAGCGGCGAGGCGGATCTCCAGTACGTGCTCGCGGCGGCGCAGGCGGTGGGCCGCGCGATGAAGCAGTACACGGTGGTGGTGGACAAGAGCACCGTGCCGGTGGGCACCGCGGACAAGGTTCGCGAGGCCATCGCCAAGGTGACGGACGTGGAGTTCGACGTCGTCTCCAACCCGGAGTTCCTGAAGGAAGGCGCCGCGCTGGACGACTTCTTCAAGCCGGACCGCGTCGTCATTGGCGCGGACACCGAGCGCGCCCGGACCCTGATGGGGGAGCTGTACGCGCCGTTCGTGCGCACGGAGAACCCCATCCTGTTCATGGACACGCGCTCCGCGGAGCTGACGAAGTACGCGGCGAACGCGATGCTCGCGACGCGCATCTCCTTCATGAACGACGTGGCCGCGCTCTGCGAGAAGGTGGGCGCGGACGTGGACTTCGTGCGCAAGGGCCTGGGCGCGGACAAGCGCATCGGCTACCCGTTCCTCTTCCCCGGCGTGGGCTACGGCGGCTCCTGCTTCCCCAAGGACGTGAAGGCGCTCGTCACGACGGCGCGTGAGTACGGCCTGGAGCTGGACCTGCTGCGCGCGGTGGAGCGCACCAACGAGCGGCAGAAGAAGCTGCTCGTGAACAAGGCCGTGAAGCACTACGGGACGCTGGAGGGCAAGAAGTTCGGCGTCTGGGGCCTGGCGTTCAAGCCGAAGACGGACGACATGCGCGAGGCGCCGTCCATCGAGGTCATCGAGGGCCTCATCGGCAAGGGCGCGACGGTGATCGCGCACGACCCGGTGGCCGCGCACGCGTCCAAGCGCGTCTTCGGCGACCGCATCCGCTACGCGGACCTGCCGTACGACGCGCTGGAGGGCGTGGACGGCCTGTTCGTGGTGACGGAGTGGAACGAGTTCCGCCACCCGGACTTCGCGCGCATGAAGTCGCTGATGAAGTCGCCGGTGATCTTCGACGGCCGCAACATCTTCCAGCCCGCGCGCATGCGTGAGCAGGGCTTCACCTACTTCGGCATCGGTCGCAAGTAGATGAAGCAGCAGTCCGGAGGCTCGCTGGATGCGCTGACAGGGCTGCGTTTCCTGGCGGCCCTGCACGTCGTCTTGTTCCACTTCGGCACCCCGTGCATCCAGGGCGTGGCGCCGGAGTGGATGGTGCAGGTGGTGGCCTCCGGCTATGCCTCCGTGGGGGTCTTCTTCCTCCTGTCCGGCTTCGTGCTCGCGTACAACTACGTGGACACGGCCGGTGGGATGCAGACCCCACCCCGGGCCTTCTGGAGCGCGCGAGTGGCGCGCGTCTACCCGGTGTTCCTCCTGATGTTCCTGCTGTCGGCGGTGCCCACTGCGCAGGGCTCGCTGGCGGCGAACTCCGTGCCGGTGGCCGCGGCGAAGCTGACCACGGCGGGGCTCACCACGCTGATGCTGCTCCAGTCGTGGGTGCCGCAGCTGGCGCTGTACTGGAACCCGCCGTCCTGGTCCGTGTCGGTGGAGGCGTTCTTCTACGCGGTGTTCCCGGCGCTGGCCGGGAGGCTGGAGCGCTTCCGGGGCGCGCGCATGAAGGCGGCCCTGGTGGGCGTGTGGCTGCTGGGGCTGTTGCCGCCGGTGCTCTACCTGGTGCTGCGGCCGGACGGGCCGGGCACGCTGAACGCGGCGTCCGGCGGCATGTGGCTGGCGGTGGTGAAGCTCAACCCGCTGATGCGCCTGCCGGAGTTCCTGCTGGGCGTGCTGCTGGGGCTGGTCTTCGTGCGGGAGCGGGCGGCGGCGACGGCGACGTCCCAGCGCTCCGGCGCGGTGATGGCGCTGGCTGGCGCGGCGCTGCTGGTCGCGGGCTTCTCGCAGGGCGCGTGGATTCCGTATCCGCTGATGCACAACGCGCTGCTGGCACCCGCGTCGGCGCTGCTGGTGTATGGGCTGGCGCGCGGCGGTGGTCCGCTGGGGCAGGTGCTGGCGCGGCCGTGGTTGGTGCACCTGGGTGGGGCCAGCTACGCGCTGTACCTGCTGCAGTACCCCGTCAGCGAGCTGGTGCACTGGATGGAGCGATTCGTGGGCCCGTCGTCGCCCACGCGCTTCCTGGCGGTGCTGCTGGTGTTGCTGGTGCCCGCGTCGGTGGCGGTGCACCGATGGGTGGAGACGCCGTGGCGCACGCGGGTGCGGCGCGGGCTTCAGCCGTGGGTGGATGGCTCGCCCTCGCGGCCGGCTCCGGCTCCCGTGGTGCCGGGCACCTGAGGTTCGCGACAGCGCGTCCTCAGCGGGCGGCGTTCAGCAGGTGTTGCCGTAGGACCTTCCGGGGCGCGGAGGCCCAAGCCTCGCGACAGCGCGTCCTCAGCGGATGAGGCCTTGGGCCCTTTGGGGCCGCGAAGGTCGAGCCTCGCGACAGCGTCCTCAGCGGATGAGGCCTTGGGCCCTTCGTGGCCGCGAAGGTCGAACCTCGCGACAGCGTCCTCAGCGGATGAGGCCTTGGGCCCTTCGTGGCCGCGAAGGTCGAGCCTCGCGACAGCGCGTCTTCAGCGGGCGAGGCCGCAGGCCTTCTTGCCCTCTTCGGTCTCGATGGTGCGGCAGTCGCAGCCTTCGAGCTTCGCTTCGCAGACGGCCTCGTCCTCGGCGATGGGCTCCACGCGGCCCTCCTCGTCGGCGGCTCGCTGCTGGCAGGCCTGCTTCTCCACCGAGTTCAAGGCGCACTCGCAGAGCTTCTCGGACAGCTCGCGGCACGCGCCCTTGCACGCGGTGAGTCCGGAGAGGGAAGCGCAGAGGACGGCGGCAGTGAGCAGGAAGCGACGCATGGGGTCGGGGGAAGATGCCAGATGATTCCCCGGATGCAAGCGGTGTCCCGGGCGGGGCGTTCATTCGATAGCCCCGGAAGGCCGCGCCGGGGGAGGAGGCATCCAGGCGCCGCGTCCGCTGGTCGAGGGGACGAGCCCCGGAGGTTCGTGAGGAGCGTGACATACTCCCGCGCCGCGCATGGCTCCTGGCTCCCACCGCGTCTCCCGGTACACCGTCTACGCGGAAGTGGCGCTCGCGGCGCTGGTGGTGCTGGGCCCGGTGGCGCTCGGCGGCGCGGCGCACTGGGTGTCCTGGCCGCTGGGCGTGCTGTCCGGGGCCGCGGCGGTGCTGGCGTTCGTGGGGGCCCGGCGACAGGGAGAGACCCCGCGCGTGCCGCTCCTGGCCGCGCCGCTGGTGGGCGCCGTGGTGCTGTGTGTGTCGCAGCTCGTGCCGCTGCCACCCGGACTGCTCGCATGGGTGAGTCCGGAGGCCGCGGCGCTGCGCGAGGACGTGCTCGTTCCGCTGGGTCTCACGGGCTGGCGGCCGGTGTCGCTGGAGCCTGCCGCCACCTGGCGTGAGCTGGCGAAGCACGTGGCCTACCTCCTCACGTTCGTCGCGGCGGTGCAGGTGTGCCGCGCTCGCGCGTCTCGGCAGCGGCTGCTCTCGGTGCTGGCGTTCACGGGCGCGGCGGTGGCGACGGTGGGCCTGGGCCACGCGCTGTTCGGCGTGGACACGCTGTTCGGGCTGCGGGCGTACGTGCATGCACGGCCGCCGCTGGTGACGCCGTTCGGAAATCCCAATCACCTCGCTGGCTTCCTGGGGCTGTGCGCGACGGTGGCGGTGGGGCTCGCGCTGTCGAAGCAGCCGCGTTCGCGCGCGTGGCCCTTCGCGATGGCGGCGCTCGTCTCCGGCGCGGGAGTGCTGCTGTCGCTGTCTCGCGCGGGCATCGTGTTCTTCGTCTTCGGGCAGGTGCTGCTCGCCGCGTGGCTGATGAAGCAGCGTCGCGAGGCGCGCATTCCCGCCAGGCCCGCGTGGGGGCGGGGCGCGGCGGTGCTGCTGGGGCTGCTGGCGACGCTGTCCGTGGGCGCGTACCTGGCGGCGGATCAGCTGTGGGCGGAGGCTCGCACCGTGGACGGCGTGGAGTCCCTGCGCCGCGGCAAGATGGAGCCCTGGCCGATGATGGCTCGCGCGGCCCGCGCCTTCCCGGTGCTGGGCATGGGGCGCGGCGCGTTCGAAGCCGCCTTCCCGCGCTACCAGACCGAGCCCAACCCCAACACCTTCACGCACCCGGAGAACGCGGTGTTGCAGGTGGCGGCGGAGTGGGGCGTGCCGGGGCTGCTGCTGCTCGGGCTGGGCGTCTGGGCCTTCGTGAAGCGCGTGCGGCGCGAGGACCACGGGCCCGTGGAGCTGGCGGCGCTGTCCGGCGTGGCGGCGCTGGCGCTGCACAACCTCTTCGACTTCAGTCTGGAGTTGCCCGCGTGCGCGGTGGCGGTCGCGGTGGTGCTGGGCGCGGTGTTCCGGCCCCGTGAAGCCGAGCGCATGGCAGCGCGCCGCACGAAGCTGGGCACACTGCCCGTCGGTCCCGCGCTGGCGCTGGCGGCGGGGCTCACGGTCGTGATGCTCGTCGCGCTCGTGCCGGGACGGCGGAGGATGGCGGACGCGGAGGCGCTGCTGGCGGAGCGCGTGGCGGCGAGGGCGCCGGGCGTGGAGGTGCGAGCCCTGGGGCTCCAGCTCATCGACGTGCACCCGGCGGACTACCTGCTGTACCGGCTGATGGCGATGGCCTCTGTGTCGAATGGCGCCGAGGGCGCGAAGGACGCGCTGAGCTTCGTCAATCACACGCTGTACCTGCGGCCCCTGGATGCGCCCGCGCACCGCGTGGCCGCGCGGGCCCTGCTGCACCTGGGCCGGCGCGAGCAGGCCTTCCTGGAGTACCGGCTCGCGCACGAGGCCGGGGACACGCGCGTGTTGATCAGCGAGGCGATGCCCCGTGCCCGCACGGTCGAGGAATTGAAGACCCTCACGTCCGAAGCGCCCGGGCAGGGGGTGGAACTCGCGGAGGCGCTGCTCGCCGGGCCCTCACGCCGAGCGCTGGGACTCGAATGGCTCACCTGGGCGCGTGAACACTTCGAGGGCCGGTCCGAAGCCACCGCGCTGTGGATGCAGGAGGCGCGCGGACGGCTGGCCCAGGGAGAACTCCCCGCGGCGGAGGCGGCCTGCGCGGAGGTGGAGCGGCGCGCCCCGGACGCACTGGCCACGCACCTGCTGCGCGCGGACGTGTGGCTTGCGCAGGGAAAGCGCGCGGAGGCACTCCAGTCGCTGGAGGCGCTCGTGAAGCGCTTCCCTCACGACGTGGAGCTGGCCTTCACTCTGTCCACGCGGCAGCAGGAGGCCGGGCTCATGCGCAGGTCCCGGGACACGCTGGCCGCCATGGCGCCGTACCTGACCGACCTGCGGCAGCGCGCACGCCTGCTGTCGCTGGAAGCGGACAGCTTCGAACAGGAAGGCCTGCTGGCCCGCGCACTGGAGCAGCGCCGCTCGGTCGTGGGGCTGCTGCCCGGTCCGGAGAGCCACTTCGAAGTGGCCCGGTTGCAGGAGTTGCTGTCGCGCTACGACGCGGCGGCGCGCTCGGTGCACGAGGGCCTGCGGCTCATGCCACTCAACGATGCACGGCGCGCGGAGGGTGAAGCCTGGGCGGCGCGGCTGGAAGAACGCGAGCGTGCGCTACAGGACGCACACAAGGGCGGGCTGCTGGAGGACGCGAAGGGGCGGGAAGTGGAACCGCCGGGTTCACCGGCGGTCAGCGACGCTCCCGCTCCATGAGGACATCAGGCCGACGCGCCTGAGTCCTCCACGGGCGCTCCGTACGACGACGCTCTCTCTTCTTCACGCGAGAGCGACTGGATGAAGGTCGCGACCAGCGGCCACTCCAGGCGCGCGAAGTCCTGGAAGCGCATCTCCAGGGCCTCCTCGTGCGAACCGGCGCGGAACAGCAGTCGCTCGTTGGCGCTCAGGGACTCGTCTATCGCGACGGGCAGGCCGTACAGCTCGCCGAAGGGAGGCTCGGCGCCCGTCTCGCAGTCGGGGAAGTGGTCGGCGAACTCGGACTCGGCGGCGAGCCGCGCGGTGCGGACGCCCAGCGTGTGGCGGACCTGCCGCAGGTCCACGGTCGCCATCGCGGGCACGACGACGATCCACGGCTGCCGGTCGGCCAGCACGATGATGGATTTGGCCACGCGCCAGGCGGGCACGTTGAGGGCGTCCACGAGCTCCATCGCGGTCACGGCCCGAGCGTGGGCGTACCGCTCGAAGGGGACGCGATGGCGCCGCAGATAGCTTTGAATGGCACTCGGAATCATGGGGGACATCACCTCCTTCGCGTAGAAGGTGTGTCCGGACGACGCGGGCGGCCATTCGCCACCCGAACGGGACGGCCAGGGCTGCCTGCCCTCGCCGGGTGCGCCGGAGGGCAGGCGGGCGGCCACCTCACGTCACTGCTGGAAGTCGTACACGCTGCCCAGCTTGAGCAGGCGCGTCAGCTCGTCGAGCGCGGTCATTGTCTCGCGCGCGAGCTGCGGATCGCGCACGTCCTCTGGCTTGAGCACATCGCGGTAGTGCTTGCGCACCCACGCCGCGAGCCCCTCGTGCAGGGCCGGCGAGTAGAAGACGTCCGCGGTGATGGCGGCGCGCTCCGCGTCCGTGAGCGAGATGCGCTGACGCAGGCACGCCGGGCCGCCGCCGTTGTTCATGGACTGCCGGACGTCCAGGTAGTGCACCGCCTTCACCGGGTTGTCCCCGGCGACCACTCGCTCCAGGAAGGCGTGGGCGGTGGGCGTCTCGCGGCTCTCGATGGGCGCGATGATGGCCATGGTGCCGTCCGGCAGCGACAGCACCTGCGAGTTGAACGGGTAGGCGCGCACGGCGTCCTTCACCGGCAGCTCGGCGTCTGTCGCGACCTCGAAGCGGAAGGCGTCGCCCAGCTTCTCGCGCAGCGTCTGGAGGAGCTTCGGGTGCTCCACGAAGGCCAGCGCGTGCAGCATGAGGAAGCGCTCGTTGCCCACCGCGAGCACGTCCGTGTGGAACGCGCCCGCGTCGATGCCGTCCGGATGCTGCTGCGGCAGCACCACCTGCTCCGGCGCCAGCTGGTGCAGCCGCGCCAGGGCCTGGCTGGACTCCAGCGTCTGGCGCGCGGGGAAGCGCTGCGGCCCCTTCACGTCCTGCCACGCGCTGCGCCCCCAGGCGAGCACGTGCACGGCCTTGTGCCCCGGCGTGAAGAGGCGCGTGTGGTTGGCCGCGCCCTCGTCCGCGAAGTGAGCAGCGCCCGGTAGCGGCGCGTGCACCTGGAAGTGCTTCGCGTCCGCGAAGATGGCGCGCAGCACCGCGTGCGTGGTGTCCGCCTCGATGGCGCGGTGGAACATCTGCGTGAGGTTCGCGGGCGTCAGGTGCACCCTGCCATCCGCGGTGTCCGCCGACGGCGCCACGGTGGCCGCGTTCGCCGTCCACATGGCGGAGGCGCTGGAGGTGAGGCGCAGCAGGTGCTCCCCGTCGCGCGCGGCGCGGGTGATGACCTCCTCGTCGGAGCCCGTGAAGCCCAGGGCCCGCAGCGTGCGCAGGGAGGGGCGCGGCTGGGGCGGCAGCACCGCCTGGCCCACGCCCAGCTCCGACACGAAGCGCATCTTCTCCAGCCCCTGGAGCGCCGCCTCCCGGGGGTGGCTGGGCTGGCCGCCGTGGTGCTGTGACGCCAGGTTGCCCGGCGAGAGGCCGGCGTAATTGTGGGTCGGACCAATGAGGCCGTCGAAGTTGTATTCGCGCATGGGATATGGAGACGCGTCGTGGAGCGTCCCCCTTTAACAAAGCGCCTCAAGCGTTACCTGCGCTACCTGCTCATCGCCGGGATGTTGCGCCTGCTCCAGTTCCTTTCGCTGGACACGGCCCGCACCCTGGGCATGACCCTGGGCGGCTGGGCCTACGCGTTCGCGGGCGGAGAGCGCAGGAAGGCGCTCAAGTCGCTGGCCCGCGCCTTCCCGGAGAGGACCGGGGCGGAACGTGACGCGCTCGCCCGTGACGCCTTCCGCCATCTGGCCGCCGCGGCCCTGGAGGTCGCCTCCGCGCGGGCGCTGGATGCCGGGCTGGAGTCCCTGGTGTCCTGGCCGGACGCGGACCGCCAGGTGCTGGAGGCCGCGCTGGCGAAGGGGAAGGGCGTCGTCTTCGTGTCCGGCCACGTAGGCAACTGGGAACTGCTCGCCCGGCGCGTGGCGAGGGCGGGCTACCCCAGCCAGAGCATCGCGAAGGAGACCAGCGACCCGCGCCTCACCGCGCTGGTGGAGGACTTCCGGGCGAAGGGCGGCGTGCGCAGCATCTGGCGCGGCCAGGAGGGCGCGGCCCGGGCCATGCTCCGCGCGCTCCGGAGCGGTGAAATCCTGGGCATCCTCATCGACCAGGACACCAAGGTGCAGTCCGTCTTCGTGCCCTTCTTCGGGGAGCTGGCGGCCACTCCGCGCGCGGCGGCGGACCTGGCGCTGCGCACCGGCGCGGCGGTGGTGGTGGGCTTCTGCCAGCGCGACGGCCAGGGCTACCGGCTCACCATGGAAGAGGTGCCGCACCCGGACGCGACGGAGCGTGAAGCGGCCGTGCAGGCGCTCACCGCCGCGCTGTCGCAGCGCATCGAGGCGGCCATCCGCCGCGCCCCCGAACAGTGGGTGTGGATGCATCAGCGCTGGAAGACGCGTCCTCCCGAGGACGCTCCCCTGGCCCTCGCTGACGCACCGTCCGCCCCGGCGCGGTGATAAGGAGGGCCTTGTGCCGCGCCTGCTTGCCTTGAGCTTCCTGGGACTCCTCGCCACCGCCTGCGCGCCGCGCCGTCCGGCCCCGGGCGCCTCGAACGAGCCGCGCCCGGACGTGGTTCTGGAGGGCGCGCACCTGCGCTCCTACGAGGGCGACACGCTCCAGGTCTCCGGCACCGCCTCGCGCGTCCTCTACCGGCGCGCGGGCGGCGAGGTTCAGGCCACCGAGGTCGTCGTTCGCCTGCCCCCCGGGAAGGGCGCGCAGGGCTCGCTTGGCGCCTCGCGGGCGGACACCGTCATCACCGCGCCGAATATGGACGGCAGCCTCGCGTCCAAGAGGTGGGTGGGGTCGGGCGGTGTCGTCGTGCGGACGGCGGAGGGACTGGTGGCCAACACTCCCCGGCTGACCTACGACGCGGATGCGCGGCGGGCCCATGGCGACGAGGGCGTGACGATGAGGGGCCCGGACTACCAGATGCGGGCGGACCGCTTCACGCTGTCCTCTGCGGACCAGACGTTCACCTTCGAGGGCACGGTCCAAGCCGTGCTGGGTGGAGCGACGGAGTGATTGAGTTCCTCGTGATGGCGCTGTTCCTGGCCCAGCCCGCGTCCTCGCAGGCCGCCGCGCCCGCAGCTTCCGGCGCCCCGGTCGTCGCGCAGGCCACTCCGCCCGCGAAGCCCGGTGCCCCCACCGCGCCCGCCGCGAAGCCCGCTGCTCCCGACTCGGCCGCTCCGGCCGCTCCGCCGCCCGCGCCGGGCACGTCGCTGGCGCCCACGGGCCTGCGCAACCCGGTGGACCTGTCCGCGGACCACGTCACCGGCGACCGCAACCAGGCGGTGCTCACCGGCAACGTGGTGGTGAAGCACCAGACCATGGACATCCGCTGCGAGAAGATGACCGGCTACTACAACGCCACCCGCCAGGTGACGCGCGTGGTGTGCGCCGGCAACGTGCGCGCCGTGGACGGCGACCGGCAGGCCCGGGGCGAACGAGCCGACTACGACGTGCCCTCGGGCGTGCTGGTGGTGACGGGCTCCCCGGAGGCCCGCCAGGGCAACACCTACCTCACCGGCACCAAGGTGCGCCTCGTCCTGGGCAGCGAGCGCCTGGAGGTGGAGAACGCCCGCATCCTCGTGGACTCCCCGTCCACCACCGCCGTCCCCGGCACCCGCAAGAAGGCCCCCACGCCGAAGCCGGCGGGCACGACGCCATGAGCGGCGCGAAGCTGTTCGCCGAAGGGCTCCAGAAGTCCTTCCGCAAGCGCCAGGTGGTGCGCGACGTGTCCTTCAACGTCGCCCCCGGTGAAGTGGTCGGCCTGCTGGGACCCAACGGCGCCGGCAAGACGACGAGCTTCAACATGGTGGTGGGCCTGGTGACGCCGGACGCGGGCCGGGTGCGCGTGGGCGACGAGGACCTCACCCACCTGCCCATGCACCGCCGTGCGCGCCGTGGCGTGGGCTACCTGCCGCAGGAGGCCTCCGTCTTCCGCAAGCTCACGGTGCGCGAGAACTTCCTGGCCGTGCTGGAGCTCCAGAAGGGGCTCACCGCCCAGGACCGCAAGCAGCGCGCGGACACCCTCCTGGAGGAGTTCGGCCTCTCCCACGTCGCCGACTCCTGGGGAGAGACGCTCTCCGGCGGCGAGCGGCGGCGCGCCGAAATCGCCCGCAGCCTCATCCCCGCCCCCCGCTTCATCCTCTTCGACGAGCCCTTCGCCGGCGTGGACCCCATCAACGTGGGCGACCTCCAGCGGCAGATCCACCTCCTGCGGGAGCGGGGCCTGGGCATCCTCATCACCGACCACAACGTCCAGGACACCCTGGGCATCTGTGACCGGGCCTACATCATCGCACAGGGTCAGATTCTCGAAGAGGGCACCCCTGCGCAGATCGCCGGCTCGGCCCGCGCGAGGGCCGTCTACCTGGGAGACCGGTTCCGTCTCCAGGCTCCGTGAAAAGCCGCTCTCTCCGTATGTCTCCAGATGCTCGCGGTGAAGTTGGCCCCGCTTTTGCGTCGACGTCTGAACATCTGCCAAGCGAGCGGGGGTTACGACAACCTGTCGGATTTCCAGCGGATTTTTGACGATGCAAATCAGAAACCACGCGCTGGGGCACTGGACGTGGCCGGGGGTCCTTGTTAGGTTGGCACGGTCCTTGATTGGAATCTCCAATCAGGTGGCACGCAAGCCTTCCGGAGACGCCCCCACATGGCGATGGAACTCAAACAGAGCCTGAAGCTCGCCCAGCAGCTGGTGATGACGCCCCAGCTGCAGCAGGCCATCAAGCTCCTCCAGCTCTCACGCATGGAGCTCCTGGACCAGGTCCGCGAGGAGATGGAGCAGAACCCCCTCCTGGAGCAGCCCGAGGAGGGCATGCCCGGGGAGGTGAGCGAGAAGGAGCCTGGCGAGGCCTCGCTCGAAGCGGACAACGCGGAAATCGCGCGCGACGTGGACCTGCCGTCGGCGACGCCGGAGAACGCCCAGGAGTTCAAGGCGGACGGCGAGGGACCCCCGGAGATCGACTGGGAGTCCTACCTCAACAGCTACCAGTTCAACGAGCCCACCACCGCCTCCAACAAGGGCAACGTGGCCACGGACGACCTGCCGTCGTTCGAAGCCAACATGGTGAAGAAGGAGGACCTGGTCGACCACCTCCAGGAGCAGCTGGGCACGCTGCGGCTCAACGAGGCCGAGCGCCGCGTGGCGGTGCTCATCCTGGGGAACCTGGACGACGACGGTTACCTCAAGCTGCCCGACATTGAAGGCGACCCGCTCATCCGCCTGTCCAACGAGGCGGACGTGCCCATGCACGTGGCGGAGCGCACCCTGCGCCGCATCCAGAACCTGGAGCCCCGGGGCTGCGGCGCGCGCGACCTGCAGGAGTGCCTGCTCATCCAGCTGCAGGCGATGAAGGACCCGAACGCGGCGCTGCTGGGCCTCATC
The DNA here is from genome assembly GCF_003668965.1 of Corallococcus sp. AB030. Classification (NCBI taxonomy): domain Bacteria; kingdom Pseudomonadati; phylum Myxococcota; class Myxococcia; order Myxococcales; family Myxococcaceae; genus Corallococcus; species Corallococcus sp. AB030. The sequence goes on along the minus strand of NZ_RAWQ01000025.1, from coordinate 34,572 downwards.
ATCAAGCGGCACATGAAGTACCTGGAGAGCAAGAACCTGCCGGCCATCGCCAAGGACCTCAAGGTCACCCTGGACGAGGTGGTCTCTGCGGCGAAGCTGCTCCCGAAGCTGGACCCGCGGCCGGGCCGCAACTTCAGCGGGGACGACGCGCAGTACATCACCCCCGACGTCTTCGTCTACAAGCTGGGGGACGAGGACTACACCGTGGTCCTCAACGACGACGGCCTGTCCAAGCTGCGCATCTCCGGCATGTACCGGAACGCGCTCAAGAACGGCGCGGTGAGCCCCGGGCAGACGAAGGAGTTCATCCAGGACAAGCTGCGCAGCGCGATGTGGCTCATCCGCTCCATCCACCAGCGGCAGCGGACCATCTACAAGGTCACCGAGAGCATCGTGAAGTTCCAGCGGGACTTCCTGGACAAGGGCATCGCGCACCTGAAGCCGCTCATCCTGCGCGACGTGGCGGAGGACATCGGCATGCACGAGTCCACCGTCAGCCGCGTCACCACCAGCAAGTACGTGCACACGCCGCAGGGCATCTTCGAGCTGAAGTACTTCTTCAACTCGTCCATCGCGCGCGTGTCCGGCGAGGACACGGCCAGCGAGGCCGTGAAGCACCACATCAAGCAGCTGGTGTCGCAGGAAGACTCGCGCAACCCGTACTCAGACCAGAAGATCGTCGAGCTGCTGCGCTCGCAGGGCACGGAGATTGCCCGCCGCACGGTGGCCAAGTACCGCGAGGTGCTGGGCATCCTCCCCAGCAGCAAGCGCAAGAAGTACTTCTGAGCTGTCCTTGAAGCGCCGGCCCTGCACAGCAGGGCCGGTTTGGGGCATGAAGCGGTCCATGGACCCCGTGCTCCCCACCGATGTCGGCGTTCCCCGTCGTGACCCCGTGCCGCTCGTCGTCCCGCCCGTCACCCTGGAGGGGAGGGCGGTGCGACTGGAGCCGTTGTCACTGGAGCACGTGCCCGCGCTCGCGGCGGTCTGCGAACCGGAAATCTTCGACCACTTCTCGCGCGTGCTGCGCACGGAAGCGGACGTCGCGGACTACATCACCGTCGCGCTGAAGGCATCCGCCGCGGGCACGGAGCGGCCCTTCGCCATCCGCGAGCAGGCCAGCGGCGCGGTGGTGGGCACCACGCGCTACCTGGACATCTCCCGCGAGTTCCGCACGCTCGAAATCGGCTCCACGTGGCTGGCGCGGCGGGCGTGGCGCTCGCGGGTGAACACCGAGTGCAAGTACCTGCTCCTCACGCACGCCTTCGAGACGCTGGGCGTGATGCGCGTGCAGCTCAAGACGGACAGCCGCAACGCGCGCTCCAGGGCGGCCATCGAGCGCCTGGGTGCTTCCTTCGAGGGCATCCTGCGCAACCACATGCTGGTGCGCGGCGGCGTGGTGCGGGACAGCGCGTACTACGGGTTCATCGACACCGAGTGGCCCGGCGTGAAGGCGCGGCTCGAAGGACTGCTGGCGCGGGAGTGATAGGGTGCCGGCCGCCATGACCTTCCCCGCCTCGAGCCCGCGTCGAACCGTGTCCTGCTTCACCGTCCTGGGGGCGCTCGTGGCGCTCACCGGCTGTAGCGGCGGCGAGACGAAGGTGATGTCGCTGGCGGAGCTGTCGGACCGCTCGCTCATCTTCGCGCTGGCGGACGTGGATGACGCGGAGACGCCGGACGCGCAGGGCGCGCACCGCTTCACCGCCAGCTACACGGTGTCGCCGGACGGCCCGTGCTCGCGCTTCGCCGACGACGTGACGGCCACCTTCAACGGCCAGCCCATGACGCTGGTGCCGGGTGGTGCGTCGGACGTGGGCGGGCGCTCGGAGGCGTGTGAGAACAGCCGCGTCTACTTCAACTTCGATCCGGCCGCCTGGGGCCGCGAGCCGGTGGAGGACATCGTCGTGCAGTTGCAGGACTCCTCCAGCACCGTGCGCCTGGTGGTGAAGAACGCCAAGGCCAAGCGCAAGTTCACGTTCCAGGGCGAGGGCACCCCAGACAAGCTGCGCGTGGGGCAGTCCTACGACTTCCTCTGGGAGCCCTCCACGGAGGTGCCCGGTCCGGTGGAGGCGCTGCTCCTGCGCGAAGGGGGCCGCGCGCCCGGCGTGCTCTCCGTCACGCAGAACGGCAACACGTCCACCGTCGCCATCGCCGCGGGCACCCCGCAGGCGAACCACATCCTGACGCTGGGCGCGGACCTGGAGGGCGTCGTGGGCGAGTGCACGGGCGTGGCGTCGTGCTCGGGCGCCATCTACCACTCGCAGGACTACGTGCTCTCCGTGGTGCCCTGATTCCGCCGGGCCGCGGGGCGATCCGCAGGCATGTTGCTGGCGTGAGCGCCACGCACGCGGTGTGGGGGAATGCCGACCGGAAAATGAGGCCCGGGTTGGAATCCCCTCACCGTGCCATGCAGCGGACACCAGACGTGTCCTATTGCGGTCGCTTTCGCGAGCGCGATCCGTGAACGGGATTTCCAACCTGGGGGGCCGGGTTGCTTTCGGCGTGGGCTCCGTTTCTGATCTGTCACGGAGCTTACCTCTCTCCCTAGGAGGCGGCCACGCATGCAGCTCAACATCACCTTCCGTCAGTTCGGAGCGTCGGATTCCCTGAAGGAGTACGCCCGTGAAAAGGTCGATCGGGTGAACCGACTGCTGGACCGGGCTGGTGAAGCCCACGTGGTGCTGTCGTTGGAGCGGCACCTGCATCACGCGGACATCACCATCCACTCCGGCGCCTGGGTCCTCCGAGGGCGTGAGAAGAGCGATGACATGTACGCGTCCATCGACCTGGCGATGGACAAGATCGAACGGCAGTTGCGCCGCTACCGCGACAAGCTCAAGTCGCACCACGGCAAGGAGAAGGTCCATCACCGCCAGGACCTGGTGAGGGTCCGCCACGACGTCTTCGAGGTCCACGAGCCGGAGGCGACCGCGGAGGCTTCCACGCCCGCCGCCCAGGCCGCGCCCGCCGCGCAGGCGCCGGTGGCCGAGTCGGGTGTCGCCCGCCTGGTGCGCACCACGCATCTGGCCATCCAGTCGTTGTCCGTGGACGACGCCGTGATGCAGATGAACCTGATGAACAACGACTTCTACGTGTTCCAGAACCAGCAGTCCCAGGCGCTGTCCATCGTCTACCGGCGCAAGGAGGGAGGGTTCGGGCTCATCGAGCCGCACCTGCCTGACGCGCCGGTGGCCGCCACCGGCACCTGACAGGCAGTCGTATCCGTGCCGGGGAACCGGGTCCGGGACATCCCCGGGCCCGGGTCCGGGGTGGGGGGAACGGCCCGGGCTGACGCGCAGTGAGCGAAGCGCCTGCCACCGCCCAGGCGACCCTTGCGCGAATCCAGTGTGAGGAGTAATTGCCGGCCGAGGAATCATTGCCGGCCCGGAGCGCCAGTGCGGGAGCGCCATTGAGAATCGCCGATTTCCTCAGCCCCCAGGCGGTCGTCGCGGACATGCAAGCCCGGACGAAACCGGAGGTGCTGCGCGAGCTGAGTGCCACGTTGGCCCGGGCGCATCCGAATCTGCGCGAGGACCGGCTGGTGGCGGTGCTCCAGGAACGGGAGAAGCTGGGCAGCACGGGCATTGGCGAAGGCGTGGCCATCCCCCACGGCAAGCTGGCGGGCATGGACAGTCTCCAGGCGGCCTTCTGCGTGTCGCGCGCGGGGGTGGACTTCGAGTCCATCGACGGCAAGCCCACGCACCTGTTCTTCGCGCTGGTGGCGCCGGAGAACAGCGCGGGGGTGCATCTGAAGGCGCTGGCGCGCATCTCGCGGCTGTTCAAGAACCCGCGCTTCCGGGCGGCCATCCTGGAAGCGCCCTCGGCCGCGGACATCCACGCCCTCATCGTCCAGGAAGACGCGCGGCCCTGAGGGCCTGACAGGAGACGCCCCGCATGGACGTCGTCCTGCGTCCCATCAACGATCGTTTCTTCCACGAGCAGGTGCTGCCCTTCTTCACGCGCGCCATGGGGGATGCCTCCGGCGCGCTGGAAGCCCTCTCCAACCACCTGGGTGACGCGCAGGCGTTCACGCTCTGCCAGCGGCTGGCCTCGTCGGCGTTGCCGGGGGGCGTGGGGTCGGTGGACTCGGACGGGTGGATGGACCTGGTGGACCGGCTGGTGTTCCAGCCCTGGCGCGAGTCGCCCGGCGGCTGGGAGGTGGGCGGGTCCCCTGGCGGCTACGCGGACGAGTGGGACGAGGCGCTGAACCTGGCGCTGATGGTGGAGGACGCGGCCTATCCCTACTGGGACACGAAGGCGGCGCGCGTGGTGCGGGACAACTTCCGCAGGCGCCCTCCGGGCGAGCAGGGGCTGGCGTCGCTCCTGGCCGGGCAGTGGGACCCCTTCCCGGAGTTCCCGCCGGACCGCGTCTTCGTCACGCAGGGCCGTGGGGAGTACGCGGTCCGTGAGCGGTTCGCCTTCGCGGACTGGGCCTGGCGGCCGGCGAAGACGGTGTTGCACTGGCAGGTGAACCTGCCGCGCAAGCTGGAGCGGCTGCTGACGCGGGAGCAGGAACGCCTGAAGCTGCCGGTGCTGCCGGAGCGCGACGAGGTGCTGGGCTACTGGACGGGGAAGCTGCCCCAGCCGCCGCCCCTGTCCGTGCTGTTCTCCGGCCTGGGCCCGAACGCGGCCACGTGGATCCGCGAACTGGGCGCGCTCACGCTGCACCTGCGCAGCGCCGCGCAGACGAAGCAAGGGCTGGCCGCGCTGGTGACGCGCGGGACCACCGTGCGGCTGTGAGCTGACTGCCACCAGGTCCCTGGTGCTGCTCGGCTGAAGCGGACGGCGATTTCCGGGTTTCCTTGTCCTGTCGTTCCCGGTCATGCTCCGGGGCATGCGCCGCTTCCTGTCGCCCGTGGGTTCCATGCTCCTCGCCGCCGCGGTGCTGATGGGCGGCTGTTCTTCCTCGAAGAAGGCGACGGAGGCTCCGCGTACGGACCATGCGTCGCTCTACGGGGCGGACGCGGCCTACGCGGTGGGCGTCACGCAATCGCTGACGTACGAGGACGCGGTCCGCCGCCGCACGTTGAAGCCGCTGGTCTGGTACCCGGTGGCGCCCGGCACGCCGATGGACAACCGTGCGCCGTCGGACCTGTTCAAGCCCTTCTACGGAGCGAAGGACGCACCGCTTTCGGACGCGCGGGAGCGCTGGCCGGTGGTGTTGCTGTCGCACGGGAGTGGGGGCTCGTTGATGGACCTGTCCTGGTTCGGTTCGAACCTGGCGGCGCATGGCTTCGTCGTGGTGGCGTTGAACCACCCGGGCAACACCTTCGGCGACACGAGCCCGGAGGGCTTCGCGCGCGCGTACGAGCGTCCGCAAGACTTCACGGTCATCCTGGACCACCTGCTGAAGGATCCGAAGTGGGGCCCGCGCGTGGATCCGGAGCGCATCGGCGCGTCGGGGCACTCGATGGGCGGCTACACGGCGCTGGCGCTGGTGGGGCTGAACCTGAACCTGGAGTGGATTGAAAAGCGCTGCAAGACGCCGGGCACCAAGGAGGAGATTGGCTGCGAGGGCCTGCGCGACGTGGACTACAGCCGCATCGACATGAAGCGCTCGCGAGCGTCGTACCTGGACCCGCGAGTGAAGGCCGCGTTCGCGATGGCGCCGGGCATGGCGGCCTCCTTCGAGGCGCGTGACACCGCCGACGTCCAGAAGCCGGTGGAGCTGGTGCTCGCGAAGGGTGACGAGCTGATGCCGCACGAAGGGCACGGTATGCACCTGGCAGGGCTGCTGCCGCCCGCGACCACGACGACGGTGGTCCTGGACGACGCGGGACACTTCACCTTCCTGCCTGAGTGCTACCCGAAGGGCTTCGACGTCATCGCGATGCTGTGCCGCGACCCGGTGGCGGGGACGCGCCCGGCCTCGCACGCGCGCACCAACGCGGAAGGCGTGGCGTTCTTCCGCCGCACGCTGGACGTGCGCTAGGCAGGAGCCGCGGCCTTCGGAAGGCTCTCCAGCAGGATGGTGACGGGCCCGTCGTTGACGAGCGCGACCTTCATGTCCGCCGCGAAGATGCCGGTGCCCACGGTGAGGCCTCGCTGGCGCAGCGCTTCGCAGGTGCGCTCGTAGAGGGCCTTGGCGGCGACAGGCTCCATCGCGTCGATGAAGCTGGGCCGGCGGCCCTTGCGCGCGTCGCCGTAAAGGGTGAACTGGCTGACGACGATGAGGTGCTTGGAGGTGTCCTCCAGCGACAGGTTCATCTTGCCGTCGGAGTCCTCGAAGATGCGCAGCATGGCCAGCTTCTCCACCATCCACGCCATGTCCGCGTCGGTGTCGCCTTTGCCCACGCCCAGCAGCACGAGCAGGCCCGGGCCCATCTCGCTCACACGCTGTCCGTCCACCGTCACCGACGCTTCCAGGACCCGCTGCACCACGGCCTTCATGGATTGACTCCCTTGCGTTCCTGCTTCCTGCCAGGGACGCAAGAGGCCTTCAAGTCAGCGTCCTTCGCGACGCGGATCCATCGCGTCGCGCAGCGCATCGCCCAGCAGGTTGAAGCCCAGCACGGTGACCGCCAGCGCGATGCCGGGGAAGAGGGCCACGTGCGGCGCCACCAGCAGGTACTGCGTCCCCTGGTCCACCAGCGCGCCCCATGACGGCGTGCCCGGCGGGACGCCCAGCCCCAGGAAACTCAGGGACGCCTCCGCGACGATGGCGCCCGGCAGTGCGAACGTCGCCAGCACGAGCAGTGGCCCCGCGGCGTTGGGCAGGATGTGCCGCACGAGGATGCGGCCCGGCCCACTGCCCAGCGCCCGAGCAGCCTGCACGTAGTCGCGCTCGCGCAGGGTGAGCACCTGCCCGCGCGTCAGCCGCGCGTAGCCCGTCCATCCAGTGAACGACAGGGCGAACACCACGTTGGCGAGGCTTGGGCCCAGCACCGCGGTGATGAACAGCGCCAGCAGGATGCCGGGGAACGCGAGCAGCACGTCCACCAGCCGCATCAGCGCTTCGTCCACGAGCCCGCCCGCGTAGCCCGCGATGCCGCCCAGCGTGATGCCCACCGCCGCGGACAGCACCACGGCGAAGAAGGACACCTCCAGCGACACGCGCGCGCCGTACAGCACGTGGGTGAGCACGTCGATGCCGTTCTCTCCCGTGCCCAGCAGGTGACCGGGCGTCGGGGGCAACAGCTCGCGAGTGAGGTCGATGGCGTCCGGCGCATGCGGGCTGAGCCACGGCGCGAACAACGCCGTGAACACCCAGACGCACGCCACCGCGAGCCCGAAGCGGGCGTCCCACGAGTGCAGCCGGAAGCGATGGGCCGCGCTCATGAGCGCCTCCGCACGCGCGGGTCGACCCACGAATACGCGAGGTCGGTGAGCGTGTTGACCGCGACGTAGCAGAACGTGAAGAGGAGCACCGTGGCGCGCACGGTGTTGTAGTCGCGCTTCTCGATGGCGGTGAGCAGCAGCGTGCCCATGCCCGGCCACGCGAACACCTTCTCCGTCACGATGGCGCCGCCCAGCAGCGCGCCGAACTCCAGGCCCAGCACGGTCACCAGTGGCAGCAGTGCATTCCGGAATGCGTGCTTCCACAGCACCACGCGAGGCGACAGGCCCTTGGCCCGGGCCACCGTGACGTAGTCCTCGCGCAGCGCTTCGAGCATCGTCGCGCGCGTCATCCGTGCCAGGAACGCGGCCAGCGCGGTGCCCAGTGTGAACGCGGGCAGCACCAGGTGTCGCCACGACTCCGCGCCCGACACGGGCAGCCAGTCCAGCTTCAGCGCGAACAGGATGATGAGCACCGGCCCCAACCAGAAGCGGGGCAGGGCGACACCCGCCACGGACACGCCCATCGCCGCCGCGTCCACGGGCGTCCCTCGTCGCGCCGCCGCCATCACGCCCAGGGGCAGCGCCAGCACCAGGGACACGGCCATGGCCGACACCGTGAGCAGCAGCGTGTACGGCAGCGCCGCGCCCAGGGCAGGAAGCACCTTGCGCTGGAACGGAGGCAGCGACGTGCGCAGCTCCCCGGTGGCCAGGTCTCGAGCGAACGTCCAGAGCTGCGCGTACCACGGCAGGTCCAGCCCCACGGCCTGCCGCAGCGCCGCGCGGTCCACCTGCGTGGCCTGCTCCTCCAGCATCACGTCCACCGGGTCCCCAGGCACGAGGTGCAGGAACAGCGACACCAGCAGCAGCGCCCCCACCATCGCGATGACCGCGGACACGAGCCTCCGGGTCACGGCGTGCCCCCACGCTCGGGCGTCACTTCCCGCGCCTTCGCCAGCGGCAGCAGCAGTCCATGCGCGCTGGGCTCGAAGTCCGCGAGCCGCGAGGACACCACCGCGACACTGGCCTCATGCCACAGCGGGATGACGGGCATGTCCGCGTCCAGCTCCCGCTGCGCCTCCGCGTACAGTGTCTTCCGCTCCTCGCGAGACGCCTGCGTCGCCGCGTCCAGCACGCGGTCCAGCTTCGGGTCCTTCAGGGCTCCACGGTTGAACCCGCCCCAGTGGTTCTCAGGGCCGGGGATGTTCGCGGAATGGAACGCGCCCCGGAGCAGGTCCGGCTCCATCACGGCGGCCCACTTCAACGTGAACAGCTCGAAGCGCCCCCGGCGCACGTCCTCGAAGAACGTTCCGAACTCCAGCGCCCGCACCTCCACCGCGATACCTCCCTTCGCCAGCTGCTCCTTGAGCACCAACGCCACCGCGCGCCGGAAGCGGTCCGTGCTCGTCTTGAAGGTGAAGGACAAGCGTGGCTGTCCCCCGGGCCCGTCCGGATCCGGGTACCCCGCAGCGTCCAGCAGCCGGGCCGCCTCCTCCGGCGCGTAGCCGCATCCCGGTGTCTCCGTGAAGGCCCAGTGCTCGCGAGGCAGCATGCTGGACGCGGGCTCCGCCAGCCCGTGCAGCTTGTGCTCCACCAACGGGCGCACGTCGATGAGGTGACACAGCGCCTGGCGCACGCGCACGTCCGCGAGCGGCCCCTCGCGCAGGTTGATGCCCAGGTAGGTGAAGCCCGTGCCTGGCTTCGTCACCACTCGCAGGTGGGGCGACTTTCGCAGCGCTGGCAGCACCGCCGGGGACACGCCGTTCACCACCAGGTCCGCGCGGCCCTTGAGCAGCTCCAGCACCCGCGTCGTCTCGTCCCGCACCACCCGGAACGTCAGCCTCGACACCGCGGGCTTCCCTCCGTGCCATCCCTCGAAGGGGACCAGCGTCAGGTGCTCCTCGTCCGGCCACGACTCGAACCGGAAGGGCCCCGCGCCCACCGGGTGCGTTCCCTGCGCCTCGATGCCTCCGGGCCCCACGCGCTCCGCGGGCAGGATGGCCGCGGACAGCTCCGCGAGCAGCGGCGCATAGGGTCGCTTCAAGTGGAAGCGCACCGTGCGGGCGTCCACCACCTCCACGCGCTCCACCGGCTCGTACCGTTCGCGCTTGGGGCTGCCCAGCTTCGGGTCTCGCAGGGCGTCGAAGGTGGCCTTCACGTCCTCGGCGGTGAGGGCGCTCCCGTCGTGGAAGGTCAGCCCCGGACGGAGGACGAACTCCATCACCGTGGGCGAGACCTCCCGGAAGGACTCCGCCAGCTGGGGCACGGGCCGGCTCGCGTCATCGAAGGTGAGGAGCCCCGGGCTGACGAGCTGCGCCAGCCGCTGTCCATGGGCCGTGAGGGCGAAGCGATCGTCCAGGCTGTCCGGTGGGGCCTCCAACAGCACCGTGATGCCCGCCGGGGGCGCCGGGTCGCGGCAGCCGGAGTCAAGCACCAGCGCCAGCGCGATGAAGAACACCCGGGTGGCGCGGGAGGGCAGGGGGGGCATGGCGTCTGTCACGAGGTGGATGTCAGGCGGGACGTCCATGCTGCGACAGCCTTCTTCTTGTTTCCAGGAAGCAGGCAGGCGTGCAGGGTAACAGCGACCGTGGATCCGTCCCCCACCCTTGCCGCCCCTTTCGTCCCTTCTTCATAATGGATCGCGACTTCCCTGGAGCGTGCGTGCAGGTTTTTCGAACCAGACCCTTCTGGGCAGCGACCGTCATTGCCTTGTGGCTCCCTTCCGCCACCCTGGCCGCGTCGCCGTCCGCCGACAAAAAGGCTGAACGCGAGGCGCTGAAGAACGCGCTCGTGCAGGTCATGCAGCGCACCGCGCTCAAGAGCAGCCGCGTCGGCGTCCACATGCAGAGCCTGGACGACGGCACCGTGGTGTTCAGCCACAACGCGGACGAACTGCTCAACCCCGCCTCCAACGTGAAGCTCGTCACGTCCTCCGCGGCCCTCGTCGCACTGGGGCCGGAGTTCCGCTACGAGACGGAGTTCCTCGTCGAGGCGGAGATGCCCGCCGACGGCAAGGTCAAGACCCTCTACGTTCGCGGCAAGGGTGACCCCACCGTCACCACCGAGCGCCTCTACGGCATGACCTCCGAGCTGCTCCACGCGGGCCTCAAGGAGGTGCAGGACATCGTCGTGGACGATTCCTGGTTCGACGCCGAGCGCACTCCTCCGGGCTACGACCAGGAGGACTCCGACCGCGCGTACATGGCGCCCACTGGCGCGGTGAGCCTCAACTGGAACGCGGTCGCCGTCTACGTGCGCGCCGCTCCCGGCGGCAAGGCCGTGGTGGACATGGAGCCGCCCAGCGACTTCTTCGTCGTGGAGAACACCGTCACCAGCGGCCCCGGCCGCGCGCGGCGCGTGTCCGTGAAGTCCGACGCGTACGGCGACAAGCAGAAGATCGTCGTCAAGGGCCAGGTCCCCGACGAGCGCGGCGCCGTCAGCGTCTGGAAGAAGATCGACAGCCCGCCCCTGTACTTCGGCGGGTCGCTCAAGCAGTTGCTCGTGTCGCGCGGCGTGAAGGTGAAGGGCAAGGTGAAGCTGGGCCTGACGCCGTCCCGCGCGAAGGTCGTGCACGTGGCGCAATCCGACACGTTCGACATCGTCCTCAAGCGCCTCAACAAGCTCTCCAGCAACTTCGTCGCGGAGACGCTCCTCAAGACGATGGGCGCGGAGCTGCGTGGACAGCCGGGCTCGTTCGCCAAGGGCATCGACGTGGTGGAGGAGTTCCTGGACCGCGACGTGGGCATCCCGCGCGGCACCTACGTGATGAAGAACGGCAGCGGTCTCAACGACGCCAACCGCTTCTCCACCGCGCAGGTGGACCGGCTCCTGCGCCACATGTACGAGCGCTTCCCGCTGGCCCCGGAGTACCTGTCCTCGCTTGGCATCGCCGGCAAGGACGGCACGCTCAAGTACCGCTTCGACGGCACGGACGCCGTGGGCCGGCTGCGCGCCAAGACGGGCACCCTGGAGGGCGTCTCCGCGCTCAGCGGCTACGTGCAGTCCGCGGGCGGGGAGAAGTTCTCCTTCTCCATCATGGTCAACGACTACGCGGGCCGCGCCGGCCCTGTCGTCGCGGGCATGGACGCGCTGGGCGCCGCCGTGGCCGCCACCGGCTCCACGCTGGGGCCGGGCAACGCGCTGGCCTCCCTCAATGAGGGCCAGAAGGCGCAGGGCGGCCTGCCGGACATCGCCAACCGCGTGAAGACCTACCTGGAGCTGGGCAAGCAGCGCGATCAACGCAACATCGGCTTCCTGCGCACCGCATGGCGCAGCGAGCGCGACCCCGCCGTGCGCGCCGTGCTGGCGGAGAGCCTCTACCAGTCCAACCCGCACGACTATCTGGGCACCCGCACGTTGCTGGACAGCTACTCCGCCACGGATGACGTCTACGGCCGCCTGCGCCAGGTGGCCCACGCCCTGTCCGTGGGCGTGCCCGGCGTGAGCAGCATGGTGGAGCTGGCCTCCGGCGGAAACACGGAGGCCCTGGCCCGTGTGCTGGAGCTGTGCCGCGCGGCCGGCACCGCCCGTGACGTCGAGGCGCAGGACGAACTCGCGGACGGCCTGGGCGAGGTGGCCCGCACCGCTCCCGAGGAGCTGGTCGTTGCCCTGCGCACCGCCAGCACCGTGGAGCGCGACGCGACCGTGCCGCTCCTGGCCCAGGGGCTGGTGAAGACCGGGGACACCACCCACCCGTTCTGGAAGTCCCTGCGCAAGCTGGGCTCTGGCGGGACGGATGCCCAGCTCGTCGCCTTCGCCAAGGGGCTGGACTCCACCCTCACCACCAAGACGGCCGAGGCCCGGACCTCCCAGCGCGCCCAGCCCGTCCAGGTGGTCGCGCCGGCTTCCGCCACGCCCAACGTGGTCCCTGCCTCCGGGGTCCTCCGCCCGGGCGGGTAGTCCCTCGCCTCGGCCTCCCTCCGCCCGGACGTCCTCGTCCGGGCGGCTGTCCCCGCTGCCGGCTCCCGGCACCTCCCAACATCGCGGAATCCTTGAAGCCTCCCGCCAGGGGAGTAGGCGGACGTGCGTCCCCGGCACCCCTGGCCGTTTAGTGGCCCGGGGAATGTCAGTGGTGGATGCTATGGGCTGAAGGACCTGTCGGGGCGTGTGGCCTCGCAGGTTTGTTCCTGGCCCTAGAGGGGTCAGGTATCGGGAGGAAACATGGCTGGAGGCGTGAACAAGGTCATTCTCATCGGCAACCTCGGGGCGGACCCCGAAGTGCGCTTCACCCCGGGCGGTCAGGCCGTGGCGAACTTCCGCATCGCGACGAGCGAGAGCTGGAACGACAAGAACGGCCAGAAGCAGGAGCGCACCGAGTGGCACCGCATCGTCGTCTGGGGAAAGCTCGCGGAGCTGTGCGGCGAGTACCTCAAGAAGGGACGGCAGTGCTTCGTCGAAGGCCGTCTGCAGACGCGCGAGTGGATGGATAAGGAAAACAAGAAGAACTACACCACCGAGGTCGTCGCCACCTCCGTCACCTTCCTCGGCGGCCGTGACGCCGGTGAGGGCTACAGCGGCGGCAGCGGCGGCAGTGGCGGTGGGCGCCGGCAGCAGCCGCAGGGCAACGGCGGCTACGGGCAGGGGCGTGACGACTTCGGCCAGCCTCCCCCTCCCATGGACGACGGTGGCGGCATGGGCGGCGGCAACCACGGCGGCACGGACGACGACATCCCGTTCTAACGCCCTGGGGCCATTCCCCTGAAAAGCGAACCGGCCGCTCCTGGATGTCAGGGGCGGCCGGTCGTGTTTTCGGGCACCGGGGCTTCAAGGCCCCGGCGCTTCTTCAGGACTGCTTCAGCCGACGTCCAGGCCGGCAGGGCCGTACGCCGCGCCCGCCGTGTAGAGCGCGTAGATGGCGCCCCAGGACATGGCCAGCAGGATGAGGAAGATGAGGATGGAGAAGGGCTCGAAGCGGCGCATGGAGCGGTCGCTCGCGAAGATGCCCCAGCCCATGGCGAAGGTCTGCAGGCCGTTGGCCAGGTGGTACGCAGTGCCCAGCGTGCCCAGCAGGTAAACCATCAGCGTGGGGCCGTGGTAGTGCATCTCCCGGGCGATATCCATGAAGGGCTCCGCGTGGCCCTCCACCAGGCGCGGGTGCAGGAAGGCCAGCCAGATGTGGGCGCCCAGGAACGCGAGCACGCCCAGGCCCGCCACGCGCTGCACGATGTACTTGAGGTTGCCGTAGTTGCTGTACGCGAGGTTGTTGGGCTTCATGGTGAAGATGCGCACCAGGCCCCACGCCGTGTGGATGAGCAGCGGCAGCATGACGATGATGAACGTGAACGCCTGGGCGAACGGGTTCGCGTACTCCGTCACCGACTTTTCCCAGGCCGTCGCGCCGTAGAAGGCGGACAGGTTGTCCCACAGATGGTTGATGACCCAGAAGCTCAGGGGCACCACGGCGAGGAACGACCCCAGCCGCGACTTCAAGAGGGGGTTCCGGTCGGTGAGGGCTTCGGCGGTGGCTTGGGTGCTCATCGAGTCTCCAGCGGGGCGCGCGGATGGGTGGGGTGAAGACCCCCGCGAGCCCAAGTCAGGGCCTGGGTGATACGGCCTTCCGCCGGTTTATAGCCGTTCCGTCACGCGGGCTGGATTTCTTCCGCATCCGCCCGTGCCAGCAGGGGAACACCGACTCATAAGCCCTGGCGATGCCAGCCCCCCGCCCTGACTGCTGGCCGCCGGGCAGGCGGCCCGTCTCCGTCCCTCTTCCGTTGGCGGGCGCGAACGGGTGGGGCACGCTAACCAGCCCTATGCCTGATGAGCTTGTCAGTGGATTGTTGAAGGCGACGGACCTGCGCCTGGTGCTGGCCACCACCGGTGACCTGTCCCGCCAGGCCCGCGCTACGCACCAGAGCATGCCGGCCTCCGCCGCGCTCCTGTCCCAGGGCCTCACCGTCGCCGCCCTCATGGGGTCGCTCCGCAAGGGCACGGACTCCCGGATCAACGTGCAACTGGAGTGCGACGGCCCCCTGCGCGGCCTCTTCGTGGACGGCGACGCGAACGGCGTCGTGCGCGGCTACGTGAAGAACACCCTGGTGGAGTACTCCGGCTCGGAGGGGCGCTATCACTGGCGCCCGGTGCTGGGGAACCAGGGCTTCCTGTCCGTGCTGCGCGACCAGGGCGGCGGCGAGTACTACCGCTCGTCCGTGGAGCTGGAGCACTTCGACCTGGTGGCGGACCTGGAGCGCTACTTCCACCAGTCGGATCAGGTGCCCTCGCACCTGCTGGTGGCGCAGCTGCCCGGCCAGGTGGACGGTCAGGAGGATCCGCTCGCCACGGTGGTGGGTCTGCTCGTGCAGCCCCTGCCCAACGGGGACAAGGACGCCTTCAAGGCGCTGGGCACCCGGCTCAAGGCGCAGTTCCAGACGGCCGTGCAGGCGCACGCGCAGGACGGGGCGGAGACGCTCCTTCGCTCGCTCGTGCCGGAGGCGGACCTGGAGGTCATGTCGCGCTACCCGCTGCGCTTCACCTGTTCGTGCAGCCGGGACCGCGTGAAGCTCGCGCTGCTCGCCATGGGCCGCGAGGAGCTGAAGGACCTGCTGGAGAAAGAAGGCCAGGCGGAGGCCACTTGCCAGTTCTGCACGACGCGCTATGTCATCCCCGGCGCGGAGATCCAGCAGATGCTCACCGAGGGCAGCGCCTGAGCCTGTCCCCGTGGACAAGGCGCCTGTCACGAAGACAGACATCCTTCGTTTTCCGGGGACTTTTCAGCGCCTCACATCCTCAGGGGAGGCACTCGCGGCGGTTGTGGCGGGGTCGCGGTGCTCGGGATATGACAGGGCCGCACCTCACCCGGAGCTTTCGCCGTGGCCATCAAGCGGGCAGCGCCGCCGAAGTCCCAGGACCAGCGCAACCCTTCCCAGAAGTCTGCCGTGCCCTCCGCCGCCCAGAAGGACGGGGCGGAGAAGCTCGTCTCCATTCCCAATGACATGATCCTGGCGCCCCAGGTGGAGGCCCCTCGCCAACCCACCGGCCGCGACCAGTCCCGGCACAAGTCCACGGGCGTGGTGGAGCTGTCGTGGGCGGAGTTCGACCGGAAGGTGCAGCAGTTGGCGCGCACCATCCGGCAAGCGTGGGAGCCCCAGGCGGTGGTGGGCGTGGCCCACGGCGGCGTGTACGTGGGCGGGGCGCTCGCGGGCGCGCTCGGCTGCCCGTTCTACCCCGTGCGCATCAGCCGCCGCAGCCGCGACAAGGCCGAGCGCACCCAGGAGCGCGGCCAGCCCCAGGTGAGCGAGGAGATGCCCCCGGCAATCAAGGGCTGCCGCGTGCTCATCGTGGACGACATCGCATCCAGCGGAGACACGCTGGAGCTGGCCACGGCGCTCGCGAAGAAGGTGGGCGCGAAGGAGATCCGCACCGCCTGCCTCATCGCGCGGCCGGAGGGCTTCACGCCGGACCACGTGGGGCTGTCCACGGACTCGCTCTTCGTCTTCCCGTGGGACTACCAGCCGGTGATGGGCGACGCGCACTTCGACGACGACCCGGACAAGGCCGGGGCCTGAGTCCAGCCGAAGGGCGTTGACGCGGCGATGATCATCGGGACGGCGGGGCACATCGACCACGGCAAGACGTCCCTCGTGAAGGCGCTGACGGGCACCGACACCGACCGGCTCCCGGAGGAGAAGCGGCGGGGCATCACCCTGGAGCTGGGCTTCGCCCACCTGCCGCTCCCGGACGGGCAGGTGGCGGGCGTGGTGGACGTGCCCGGCCACGAGCGCTTCGTGAAGGCCATGGCCGCGGGCGCGGGCGGCGTGGACCTGGCCGTGCTGGTGGTGGCGGCGGACGAAGGCGTCATGCCCCAGACGCGCGAGCACCTGGACATCTGCCGCCTGCTCGGCGTGAAGGCGGGCGTCGTCGCGCTCACCAAGGCGGACCTGCTGGAGGGCCTGGGCGACGACTGGCGCGCGCTGGTGGAGGCGGACCTCGCCGCGCTCACCGTCGGCACCTTCCTGGAGACCGCGCCCGTGGTGCCGGTGTCCTCTCGCACGGGGCAGGGCCTGCCGGAGCTGAAGGCGGCGCTCGCGAGCGCGGGCGCTTCACTGCCACGGCGTCCCTCGGAGGGCCCCGTGTTCCTCCCGGTGGACCGGGCCTTCACCATCAAGGGCTTCGGCACGGTGGTGACGGGCACGCTGTTGTCCGGCGCGCTGGCGGTGGATGACGCGGTGTCGCTGCTCCCCTCGGTGGCCGGTGCGCGTCCGGGCCCCTTCCGCGTCCGCGGCGTGCAGGTGCACGGCCAGCCGGTGGCGCGCGTGGAGGCGGGGCAGCGCGCGGCGGTGAACGTGACGGACGTGCAGACGGAGGACGTGCACCGGGGCATGGTGCTCACGCGCGCGGGCGAGCTGCCGGAGACGTCCATGCTGGACGTGGAGCTGACGCTGCTGCCCGCCGCGGAAGTCCCGCTGCCCAAGCGCCGCAAGCTGCTGCTGCACCTGGGCACCGCGCAGGTGGAGGCCACGGTGGCGCTGCTGGACCTGGAGTCGCTTTCGCCGGGGGAGACGGGGCTCGCGCAGCTGCGGCTGGAGTCTCCGGTGGGCGCGCTCGTGGGCCAGCGCTTCATCCTGCGCGGCTCGCGCGCGCTGCCGGGACGGGGCGCCACGGTGGCCGGGGGCCGCGTGCTCTCCATCACGCCGCCGCGCCGGCGCAAGGGTGCGTCGTCGGTGGTGCGGCCGCTCCTGGAGGCGGACGCGGCCGGGCAGGTGGGGTGGCTCCTCAGGCAGGCGGGCTACGCGGGGCTCACGCAGACGGAGCTGTTCGGCCGCTCGGGGCTTTCGCCCAAGGTGCTCACGCGCACGCTGGAGCTGCTGGGCGCGAAGGGGCAGGTGCTGCTGGTGGACCGCGACCGGCGGCTCTACGTGGCGCAGGACGTGTTCGAGGGACTGCGCCAGCGCTCGCTCGCGCTGCTCGCCGCGTTCCATGAACGCGAGCCCATGCGCGAGGGCCTGTCACGCGAGGAGCTCCGTCAGCGGCTCTCCGCCCAACTGGACGCGCGCTTGTTCCAACGCGTGGTGCAGGCGCTGGTGGACTCCAGCGGCGTGGAGGCGGAGAAGGACCTGGTGCGCCTCAAGGGCCGGGGCCGTACGCTCACGCTGGGCGACGAGGCCGCGCGCACGCGCCTGTCCGCGGAGCTGTCCGCGGCGGGGCTCGCGCCGCCCACCGTCACGGAGCTGTCGCAGAAGTTGGGGCTCCCGCCCGCGAAGCTGCAGGAGTTGTTGAAGGTGCTGGTGGCGTCAGGCACTGGCGTGCGGGTGAGCGAGGAACTGTGCTTCGACACGGGCGCGCTGGAGGACCTGCGCGGACGGCTGGTGACGTACCTGAAGGACCAGAAGGAGATTTCCACGCAGGGCTTCAAGGAACTGGTGGGCCAGAGCCGCAAGTTCACCATCCCCCTGTCGGAGTACTTCGACCGGGAGAAGGTGACGCTGAGGGTGGGGGACAAACGGGTGCTGCGTCGCGGATGAGTGACAAGGCCTACAGCGAGCAGGAACTGCGTGCCCTGGTGGATGCCTTCACCCAGCCCGTGCTGGTGGTGGAGGGCGAGGGGCACGTCTGGGTGGCCAATGCCGCGTACGCGCGGCTGTTGGGACTGCCCGTGGAGCAGGTGGAGGGGCGTTCCTTCCTGGACTTCGTGCAGCCGGAGGAGCGCAGCCGGATGGGAGACCGCTTCCACCGGGTGGCCACGGGTGCGCCGCTGGACGGGCGTCCGCAGCTCTACAAGATATTCAGCGTCCACGGGGCGACGGGCGAGGTCTACGTGCAGGCCAACCCCCTGCGGCTGGACAACGGGCGTTTCGCCCTGCTGCTCAGCTGCATGGTGGTGGCGGAGCGCCCCCGGGAGCTGGTGGTGGCGGAGCGGTTGGTGGACACGTCCGCGGGGCTGGTGTCCGCGCGCTCGGAGGAGGGCGTGCGGCGCGTGGCGCTGGCGGGCCTGGAGGCCGCGGGCTTCCGGGCGCGGCTCCTGCGCTGGGACGGCACGCGGTGGGTGGTGCGCGACGGAGTGTCCATTCCGGCGGATTCGCACCTGGCGCTGGAGGCGCTGTCGGACGGGCGGCCGGTGTTCGGCGGCGCGGACCATGCGCAGCCCACGCACGCGTACCTGCCGGTGGGCGGGCCGCAGTCGGAGGTGCTCTGGGTGGCGGGCCCGTGGGTGGCGCCCCGGCACGGCTCGGTGCTGACGCTGTTCGCGAAGGTGGTGGGCGCGGCGCTCGCGGACGCCCACCTCCAGGCGGACGGCGCGCGCAGCCGCTGGGAGGTGGAGTCGGTGGCGGAGATGGCGCGCTTCGTGGCGCAGCCCGTGCCCCCGCCGCCGGAGACGTTCCTCGCGCGAGTGGCGGAGCTGCTCCAGGCCCGCGCGGTGGCGCTGCACGTCGTCCCCGAACCAGGGGAGGCCCCCCGGCTCTCCGCCCACGTGGGGCTGGAGGAGGGGAGTGACGCGGAGGCCGTGCGCGCCACCGGCGTGCTGCTGGCCGCGTCGCTGCGGGAGGACGGGGGCGTGCTGTCCTCCGAGTCGCAGGGGCGCGCGCTGGAGACCCTGTCCCAGGGCCGCCTGGGCAGCGGGACGGCGGCGCGGCTCACCCGCGGCGGTGAGAGCGTGGGCGTGGTGCAGGCGCTGCGCGCGAAGGAGCGGCCCTTCGACGAGCGAGACGCGCGGCTGTTGTCCACGCTCGCGGAGCTGCTGGTGACGCTCCTGGAGCAGCGCCGCCTCCGCGCCGAGTCCGCGCGCCAGCTCACGGAGACGCGCCTCCTGCTGGACCTGGCGCGCACCACATCCGGCGTGCTGGAGACGGCGAGCATCCTGGACGTCGCGTCCGACTTCCTGGTGCACCTGCTGGACGTGTCCAACTGCTTCATCCTGCTCTACGACGAACAGGCCAAGGTGCTGCGCGGAGCGGCTGCGTCGGCGACCCACCGCGACATGTTCCGCACGGTGGTGGTGCCGCTCGACAGCGACGACCTGGCCGCGCGCGTGGCGCAGGAGCGCAAGCCCATCGCCGTGGAGGACCTGACGTCCGCGAGCACCTCCGTGAGCGCGGTGCTCATCGACCGGCTGGGGGAGAAGGCGCTGCTGGGCCTGCCGCTGACCTCGCGCGAGGAGCTCATCGGCGTGGTGCTGGTGGACGACGTGCGCGGCCCGCGTCCCTTCGGCCCGGAGCTGATTGAGCTGGCGGAGGCGACGTGCGGCCAGCTGGCGCTGTCCATCGCCAACGCGCGGCTCTACGAATCGCTGTGGGCCAGCTACGCGGAGCTGGCCGCCACCCGCGCGGAGATGGTGAAGCGCGAGCGCTTCGCCGCGCTGGGCGAGCTGTCCGCCATCGTCGCCCACGAGGTGCGCAATCCCCTGGGCGTCATCTTCAACGCGGTGGCCACGCTCCGGCGCATCATGAACCCCGGGGGGGACACGGCCATGCTGTTGGACATCGTCGCGGAGGAGAGCGACCGCCTCAACCGCATGGTGGCGGACCTGCTGGACTTCACCCGCCCGCGCAACCCGGTGCTCCAGCCGGAGGACCTCTTGCGCGTGCTCCAGGACGCGTTCGAGGCGGCGCGGGCGCAGGCTCCCACGGAGCGTCCGGTGTACATCTCCGTGGAGGTGGATCCCGGTCTCTCCGCGGTGCCCATGGACCGGCGGCAGATCCGCCAGGCCCTGTTCAACGTGGCCGTCAACGCCATCCAGTCCATGCCCCAGGGCGGCGACGTGCGGGTGCGTGGGCGCCGGGACACGCACGGAGGCCGCGAGCAGCTGCGCATCGACGTGATGGACCAGGGGCCGGGCATCCCGGCGGAGCTGCTCCACCGCGTCTTCGAACCCTTCTTCACCACCAAGGCCCAGGGCACCGGCCTGGGGCTGGCGGTGGTGAAGCGCATCCTGGAGGAGCACCGCGGCGAAATCGCCGTGGAGAGCGCCCCCGGACGCGGAACCACCTTCACCTTCTGGCTGCCGCTCACGCAGCCCCAGTCCTTCTCATGACCGACGCGACCACTCCGGTTCCCCGAGGCTACATCCTCGTGGTGGACGACCAGAAAAACATGCGCGCCACCACCGCGCTGCTCCTGAAACAGGAGGGCTACGAGGTCGCCGAAGCCGCCACTGGCGAGGAGGCGCTCCTCCGGCTCGCGAAGGCGCGCGTGGACCTGCTCCTCACGGACCTGAAGATGGAGCCCATGGACGGGCTCACGCTGCTCAAGCGTGCGCTGGAGGCCTCGCCCCGCCTCCAGGTCATCATGATGACGGCCTTCGGCTCCATCGACAGCGCGGTGGAGGCCATGCGCCTGGGGGCCTACGACTACGTCACCAAGCCCTTCAAGGAAGGCGAGCTGCGCTACCGCGTGGAGCGCGCCCTGGAGCGCGCCCGGCTCCAGGCGGCGGTGGACAACCTGGCCACGGAGTTCAACGAACGCCACGGCCTGTCCGCGCTGGTGGGCCGCAGCCAGGCCATGCGCGAGCTCACCACGCGCCTGATGCGCGTCGCCCAGAGCGACGCCACCGTCCTCATCCAGGGCGAGAGCGGCACGGGCAAGGAGCTGGTGGCCCGCGCGCTCCACGTGCACAGCCGCCGCAGCAAGCAGCCCTTCGTGCCCGTCAACTGCGCGGCCATCAGCGAGACGCTGCTGGAGAGCGAGCTCTTCGGTCACGCCAAAGGCGCCTTCACGGGCGCGGTGAAGACGCGCCGCGGCCTCTTCGAGGAGGCGGACAACGGCACGCTCTTCATCGACGAGGTGACGGAGACGAGCCCCACCTTCCAGTCCAAGCTCTTGCGCACGCTCCAGGACGGCGAGGTGCGCCGCGTGGGGGAGTCCACCGCGCTGCGCGTGAACGTGCGAATCGCGGCGGCCACCAACCGCGACATCGAGCTGGAGGTGAAGGAGAAGCGCTTCCGTCAGGACCTCTACTACCGCCTCAACGTGGTGCTCCTGCGCGTGCCCCCGCTGCGCGAGCGCCTGGAGGACGTGCCCGCGCTGGCGCAGCACTTCCTGGACCGGGCCAACAACCGCAGCCCCCGGCCCCGGCGCCTGTCCGCCACCGCCGTGGAGCACCTGATGACGTACGACTTCCCTGGCAACGTGCGCGAGCTGGAGAACCTGGTGGAGCAGGCCGCCGCGCTCGCCGAAGCGGACGAACTGCTCCCCGAGGACTTCCCGCTGCGCCCCCAGGGCCGCGTGCTCGCCGCCGCGCCTCCGACTGAAGCGCCTTTGCCCGAGGCCATGGGCCTGCCCCCCACCGACGTCGTGCGGCCCACCAGCACGGAGGCCACGGGCCCCACGCTGGCGGAGGTGGTGGAGGACGCGGAGCGCCGGGCCATCGTCCTGGCCCTGGAGCGCCACGGCGTGGACCTGGCCCGCGTGGCGGACGAGCTGGGCGTCTCCTCCACCACGCTGTGGCGGAAGATGAAGCGGCTCAACCTGCGGCCTCCCGCCGGTGCCCGCGAATAGCCTGCCAGCGAACTCGCACCTGCCTCCCAGTACGAGTGCAGATCCGAAATCACCTGCGTTCAGGGATGAAAAAACCAACCTCCTGAATTCGTTGATTGTTTTCATCCCTGAAACGCGATTTCAGGGCTGCAATGGGGCGAAACTGTTGCCCGGTCGTCCAAGTGCTTGAGAACTCTAGAGTTTCGTCCCAAACGGGCTCTGGCATGGCACCTGCTAAGGGTTAGGCTCGGGACGCATCGAAGCGAGGTTGAAAGTGGTTCCCCCCCACCCTTTCAGCACTTCCGGTGCGTTACCTTGAGAAGACCCGCGGCCCGACACCCTCACGGGTGCCGGGCCGCCTTCTTTTCCGCTCCCTGCATCATCGCCGCGTTGCAGCCGCCCGCATGACGCGGCGCGGATCCATTTCACTTCTGCAATGCGCGCGGCGTTTGACGCTGTGAGCCACGCCCCGCAACGACAACGCCCGCCAGGGCCAGGGGCCGAGGCGGGCGTCGGGTGCCGCGAGCTGCCGGCGAACGGCTACTGACCGAACAGCGTGCCGGCCTGGGCCAGCCAGTCGGTGACGTGGCCGGGGAGGATGCCCAGCAGCACGACGGCGACGGTGGAGATGACCAGCGCGGCCTCGGTGCCCCAGTTGCGCTCCAGCGGCTGGGCGCCTTCGGGGACGGGGTGCATGAACATGTAGACCACGACGCGCAGGTAGTAATACGCGCCCGCCGCGCTGCTGAGCACCGCGACCACCGTGAGGCCCACCAGGCCCACGTCGATGGCGGCCTGGAAGATGAGCAGCTTGCTCATGAAGCCCACCGTGGGGGGGATGCCGCCCAGGGACAGCATGAAGGCCGCCATGGCGAACGCCCAACCCGGACGGCGCTGCGCGAGGCCCGCGAAGCGCTCCAGGTCCCACGCGGTTCCCTTCTCCTCGTCCTCGCGGCGCTCCAGCGCGGACACCATGGCGAAGGCGCCCGTCGCGCTGAAGGTGTACGCCAGCAGGTAGTACAGGATGCCGCGCAGCGCGTCCGAGCGCGCCACGTCCAGCGGCGTGCCACCGGACAGCGAGGACGCGGACAGCAGGCGGAAGTGCTCGCCCGGCGCCACGACGAACAGCGCCGCCACGCCCAGGAGCAGGTAGCCCGCGTGCGCGATGGAGGAGTACGCCAGCATGCGCTTCACGTTGCGCTGCGGAATCGCCATCAGGTTGCCGGCCACCATCGTGAGCAGCGCCAGCGTGGCGAAGAGCATCAGCGGCAGCTTGGGGTCCATGTCCTTGCCCACCGTGACGAACACGCGGACCAGCGACGCGAACGCCGCCGCCTTCACGCCCGCGCTCATGAGCGCCGTCACCGGGGTGGGAGCGCCCTCGTACACGTCCGGCGTCCACATGTGGAACGGCACGGCCGCCACCTTGAACGCGAAGCCCGCGGCGATGAGCACCGCGCCCACGTAGACGAGCGCCGGGGACGTGGACAGCGCCTGCTGCAGCGGGCCCGCCATGTCGTTGAGCTTCGTCGTGCCCGTGGCTCCGTACAGCAGCGCCGTTCCGTACAGCAGGACGGCGGAGGAGAAGGCGCCCAGGATGAAGTACTTGAAGCCCGCCTCGCTGGGGCGCGTGCCGCGGCGCAGGTACGCCGTCAGCGCGTACGTCGCGATGGAGAGCACCTCGATGTTGACGAAGATGGTGATGAACTCCGACGACATCGCCAGCAGGCTCATGCCCGCGGAGGCGAAGAGCATCAGCGCGTAGAACTCACCGCGCTCCGCTCCGCGCTTGCGCAGGAAGCCCACCGCGCTCAGCGCCGCCAGCCCCAGGCCCACGCTCACCACCAGGGTGAGGAAGCTGGAGAAGGGGTCCAACACGCCGAAGCCGAGGAACACCTCCTGCGGCGGCTCGAACATCAAGCCCACGGCCACGGCGCCGCTGGCCAGCGCCGCCACGACGGTGAGCACCGCCTGGTAGCCGCGGGACGCCGTCGCGGAGAGGAACACCTCCGACAACAGCAGGACGCAGGCTGCCACCACCATGATGATGGCGGGCAGCATGGGGAGGAAATCCGCCAGGGTGAGATTTGGCAGGTTCATGGAGTCTTTCGGGGCCTACTCGCGAACGGCGAGCGGCGCGGCGGGAACGGAGGGGCGGGCCGCGGCGGCGGTGGAGGGCAGGGACATCACCTCCACGCGCAGTTGGTCGTCCTTCGCCTGGGTGGCGCCCGGAGCGCCCACGCTGGCGCGAGCCACGTAGCGGTCCGTGGACGGAGCGATGCGGTCCAGGAAGGGCTGCGGCATCAGGCCCATCACCGCCACCAGCACGATGAAGGGGGCCGTGGTGAGCATCTCGCGCAGGTTCATGTCGCGCAGGTGCTGGTTCTCCCGGTGCGTGATGCTGCCGAAGAACACCTTCTGCACCATCCACAGCATGTACGCCGCGCCCAGGATGACGCCCAGCGTGGCGAACGCGCCGAAGCCCAGGGGAAGGGTGCTCTTGAACGTGCCCATCAGCACCAGGAACTCGCCGATGAAGCCGTTGGTGCCCGGCACCGCCACCGACGAGAAGGTGATGATGACGAACGCCGCGGTGAACACCGGCATCACCTTGGCGATGCCGCCGTAGTCCGACATCAGGCGCGTGTGGCGGCGCTCGTAGAGGAAGCCGAACAGGAGGAACAGCGCGCCCGTGGAGATGCCGTGGTTGAGCATCTGGTACGCGCTGCCCGTGGCGCCCTCACCGGTGACGGCGAGCAGGCCCAGCATGCAGTAGCCCAGGTGGCTGACGGACGAGTATGCGATGAGCTTCTTGATGTCCCGCTGCGCCAGGCACATCAGCGCGCCGTACACGATGCCGATGACAGCCAGCACCGCGAGGAACGGACGGGCCGCGTGCGCCGCCACGGGGAAGAGCGGGATGGCGAAGCGCCAGAAGCCGTAGGTGCCCATCTTCAGCATCACGCCGGCCAGAATCATGGATCCCGCCACCGGCGCCTGCACGTGCGCGTCCGGCAACCAGGTGTGCACCGGCCACATGGGGACCTTGATGGCGAACGCCAGCGCGAACGCGGCGAACATCCACGGCCCGTAGGTTTGCAGCGTGGCGGCCAGCGGCGAGAGGCCCACGCACGAGCCCTCCGGGCCGTTGGTGCACGCGGCGAGCTGCTGATTGGCGGCGAGCAGGTTGTTGTAGAGCGTGCCGTAGTCGAACGAGCGCACACCCGGGCCGCCGCTCACGAAGTACACCGCCACGATGGCCACCAGCATCAGCAGCGAGCCGACCAGCGTGTAGAGGAAGAACTTCACCGCAGCCATGCGCCGGTCCTCGGCGCCCCACACGCCCACCAGCAGGTACATGGGGATGAGCATGGCTTCGAAGAAGATGTAGAAGAGCAGGACGTCCATCGACGCCAGCGCGCCCAGCATCGTCGTCTGGAGCACCAGCAGCGCCAGGTGGAACTCCTTGATGCGGTGGCTGATGTACGTGGTGGAGGCGAGCACCACCAGCGGCCCCAGGAACACCGTCAGCAGCAGCAGGCTCGCCGCGAGTCCGTCCAGGCCCAGGTGGTAGCTCATCCCGAACTGCTGGAACCACGGGACGCGGAACTCCATCTGGAACTCCGCGCCGGAAGGCTCGAAGCGGAGGTACGCCCAGACGCCGAACACCAGGTCCAGCAGCATGCCCACGAAGGTGATGGCGCGGACCTGTCCGTGCTCGGACGCGGGCAGCATCAGCACCAGCGCCGCGAACACGAGCGGCAGGTAGATGACGACGTTCAACAGGTGGGTGTCGAAGAAGCTCATGAAAGCACCTGCACGAGGGCGTAGACCGCGCCGCCCAGGATGGCGAGCGCCATGATGGCGGCGTAGGCCTGCGCGTCACCCGTCTGGAGCCGGCGCAGCCCGAGGCCCACCTTCTCCGTGACGTACGCGGTGCCGCGCACCAGCACCGTGTCGATGACGAGCGCGTCCACCACGCGGAAGAGGATGAAGGCCACGAACTTCACCGGCCGGATGAGGATGAACTCGTAGAGCTCATCCACGTAGAACTTGTTGAGCGCCGTGCGGCGCACCGCGCGGGCGAACGCCGGCACGGGCTGGCCCACTCGCGAGGGGAAGAACTTCAGGTAGGCGAACGCCGCGGCCGCGCCGCCCGCGAGCGCCCACATCCACGCGAAGGCGTAGTCCCCGAGGGTCGGCGTGCTGGTGTCCAGCTGCACCGTCTTGGCCACGCGGGCCACCGTCTCCGCCGGGCGCAGCACGGGGGACAGGAAGTTCTCGAACACCGGCTGCATCCCGCCGCCCACGCGGGGCATCAGGGGCAGGGCGTAGGCGAAGGTCACGAAGGCGAGGAACGCCAGGATGACCAGCGGCAGCGTCATGTGCCACGCGCTCTCGTGCGCGTGCGCCAGCTTCGCTTCCGGGGACCGCTTGCCCGTGAAGGTGAGCAGGTAGACGCGCGACATGTAGAACGCCGTGGACGCGGTGATGAGCAGGCCCATCACGTAGACGAAGGTGGAGACCCACTCCAGGCCGTGCAGGTGGTTGTGGTGCACGCCGTGGAAGATGGCGTCCTTGGAGAAGAAGCCGGACATGATGGGGAAGATGCCGGTGATGGCCAGCGTGGAGATGAGGAACGTGGCGTGCGTCCACTTCATCTCCTTCCACAGGCCGCCCAGCTTCTTGATGTCCGTCTCGTCCCCGTTGCCGTGCATCACGCTGCCGGCGCCCAGGAAGAGGCAGGCCTTGAAGAACGCGTGCGTCATCAGGTGCATCGCGGCGGCCCAGAAGACGCCCATGCCCACGCCCATGAACATGATGCCCAGCTGGGACACCGTGGAGTAGGCGAGCACCTTCTTGATGTCGTCCTGCGCGAAGGCGATGAGCGCCGCCAGCAGCGACGTGAGCGCGCCCACGATGGCGATGGTCGCCATGGCGGTGGGAGAGAGCACCAGGAGCGAGCTCATGCGGCAGAACAGGTACACGCCCGCGGTCACCATCGTGGCGGCGTGGATGAGCGCGGAGACCGGCGTCGGGCCGGCCATCGCGTCCGGCAGCCAGACGTAGAGCGGCAGCTGCGCGCTCTTGCCCGCGGCGCCCAGCAGGAACAGCAGCATGATGGACGTCATCACGCCACCGAAGGTGTAGCCCGCCAGCGGCCCGGACTCGATGGGCGTGGCCAGGGACACCGCGCCGCCCGTGCCTTCCGGCAGGGCCAGGGCCAGCTTCTCCAGGCCCTTGAAGGTGACGGGGCCCTTCTGGGAGATGCCCTGCTCGTAGCGGGCGCGCGACGTGGACGCCGCGTTGTAGTCCCGCGCGTCCGCCTGGCGGTTGAAGGCGCCCACCGTGAGGATGAGCAGGAACGTGGCGATGAGGAACGCGAAGTCACCGATGCGGTTGGTGACGAACGCCTTGCGGCCTGCCCACGCCTTCGCGCTGTCCGTGTACCAGAAGCCGATGAGCAGGTAGCTGGCCATGCCGACGCCCTCCCAGCCCACGAAGAGCAGGACCAGGTTGTCGGCCATCACCAGCGTGAGCATCGCGGCGACGAAGAGGTTCAGGTACGCGAAGAAGCGCCAGTACCCATCGTCGTGCTCCATGTAGCTGGTGGAGTACAGGTGGATGAGGAAGCCGACGCCCGTGATGATGAGCAGCAGGATGCCCGACAGGTGGTCCACCAGCAGGCCGAAGTTCACCCGGAAGTCACCGGCGGCGAACCACGTTCCGTAGTCGTGCGCGATGGCGTAGCGGATGGTGTCCCGCTCGATGCCGAACGGGTTGACCATGCTCACCACGCGCCCGCCGGCCGCGTCGCTGGTGGCCCAGAAGGCCAGCAGGCTCAGCACGAAGGCGCCGGCGATGGCGGAGCACGCCACCAGGTGCACGTTGGCCCGGCCCAGCCACTTGCCGAACACGCCGCACACGAACGCGCCCAGCAGCGGCAGCAGGATGATCAACCCCAGCGAGGGCGAAAACACCTCCGGGGGGATGGGTGCGGTTCTGAAGAACTCGACGAGGGATCCGTCCATGGGTGTGCTCAGGGGTGACGGGGCGTTAGTGCTTCATCGTCCGGATGTCGTCGACGTTCACGGACCCGCGACTGCGGAAGACCGCGATGACGATGGCCAGACCGATGGCCGCTTCCGCGGCCGCCACGGCGATGACGAAGAAGGCGGACACGTGCCCGGTGCCTTCGCCGTGCATGCGCGCGAAGGCCAGGAACGTCAGGTTGACCGCGTTGAGCATCAGCTCCACGCACATGAAGACGACCAGCGCGTTGGTGCGCACCAGCACGCCAAACATGCCCATGCAGAAGAGGGCCGCGGCCAGCAGGAGGTAGTAGGTGATGGGGACCATTGGGTTGTCCGGAAGGTCGCGAGGATCAGATGCGGGACTTGGCCACCACCACCGCGCCCACCATGGCCACCAGCAGGAGCAGGCTGACCGCTTCGAAGGGCAACAGCCAGGTGGTGAAGATGGTCTCGCCGATGGCCGCCATGGTGCCGAACGCCGCCTGGCCCCGCGCGTCCAGCTGCGCGGGCTGCGCGTTCAGCCGGCCCAGCGTCACGGCCAGCACGGCCAGCAGGCCCACCGCGGAGGCGCCACCCAGGAACCGCGTCGCCGTGGGCTTTCCGCGGTGCGGGGCGTCACCCAGGTTGAGCAGCATGATGACGAACAGGAAGAGCACCATGATGGCGCCCGCGTACACGAGCACCTGCACGGCGGCGACCGTGTGCGCCCAGAGCAGCACGTAGATGCCGGCCAGGAAGAAGAACGTCGACACCAGGGCCATGGCGGAGTTGATGGGGCTCCGCGCGGTGATGACCAGCCCCGCCGACAGCAGCGTCATGACGGCGAAGACGCCGAAGAGGACCAATTCGATGTTCAAGACCAGTCTCCGAAGGAACCCCAGGGGTGGTCACCGTACGGGCAGCGGTGCTCCCGTACGTGAGCCTCGAACTCGTCCCGGAACCGCATGAGGAAGGAGTGCGTGGGCAGCGCCGCCGCGTCACCCAGCGCGCAGATGGTGTTGCCCAGGCCGATGGGAGGGTAGGGCGCGATGGAGGAGGCGACGTTCGACAGCATGTCGATGTCGCTCAGCTCCGCGCGGCCTTCCTCGATCTTGCGCAGCAGGCGCGTCTGCCAGGGCGTGCCCTCGCGGCACGGGGTGCACTGGCCGCAGGACTCTTCCGCGTAGAAGCGGGCCACGCGCCAGAGGCTGCGCACCATGCAGGTGGCGTCGTCCATCACGATGACGCCGCCGGAGCCGGCCATCGTCTGCTTCATCTTCAGCGCCTCGAACTCCAGCGCCACGTCCAGCTCGTCCGCGCCCAGCACCGGCGCCGAGGAACCGCCCGGGATGACCGCCTTGACCTTGCGGCCCTTGGGCATGCCCTGGCCGTACTGGTCGTCGTGGATCAGCTCCAGGATGGTGGTGTGCATCCCCACCTCGTAGACGCCGGGGCGGTTCACGGAGCCGGACAGGCACACCAGGTGCGTGCCGCCAGACTTGTCCGTGCCCAGCTTCGCGTACCACTCCGCGCCCTTGGCGAGGATGGGGGGCACGCTGGCGAGCGTCTCCACGTTGTTCACCACCGTGGGGCTGCCGAACAGGCCCACCACCGCGGGGAAGGGGGGCTTCAGGCGGGGCCAGCCCTTCTTGCCTTCCAGGGACTCCAGCAGCGCCGTCTCCTCGCCGCAGATGTACGCGCCCGCGCCCCGGACCACGTAGCAGTCGAGCGCGAAGTCCTTGCCCATCATCGTCTTGCCGAAGATGCCGGCCTTGTAGGCCTCATCGATGGCGGCCTGGGTGCGCTCCGCCTGGAACTTGAACTCGCCGCGCAGGTACACGTAGCAGGTGTGCACGCCCAGCGCGTACGACGCGATGGCGATGCCCTCCAGCATCATGTGCGGGTCGTTCTCCAGGATGTAGCGGTCCTTGAAGGTGCCCGGCTCGGACTCGTCCCCGTTGACGGCCAGGTACTTGGGCTTGGGGCTGTCCTTGGGGACGAAGCTCCACTTCATGCCCGTGGGGAAGCCCGCGCCGCCGCGACCGCGGAGGTTGGACTTCTTCACCTCGTCGATGATGGCGGCGGGCTCCATGGAGAGCGCGCGCTTGAGCCCGTCATAGCCACCGCGCGAGCGGTAGCTGTCCAGGGTCCAGGACTGGGGCTTGCCCCAGGCCGCCGAGATGACGGGTTCGACCGCCTTTGCCGTAGAGGCCATGGATGAATGTCCTAGGAAAGCGAGGGGGAGGAGGGGCGACTCACGACAGCCGGGCCAGGATGGCGTCCAGCTTCGCCTGGGTCAGGCGCTCGTGGTGATCCTCGTTGATCTGCAGGCAGGGCGCCGTGCCGCAGGACGCCAGGCACTCCGTCTCGCGCAGGGTGAACTTGTCGTTCGTCTCCCCGGCGGTGAGGCCCAGCTTCTGCTCCAGGTACGCGAGCATCTTCTCCGCGCCCCAGAGGGAGCAGGAGAGGTTCGTGCAGACGTCGATGACGTACTTGCCCGGCTTCTTGAGGTGGTACATCACGTAGAAGCTGGCGACCTCGTAGGCGCGCTCCGGCGTGACCTCCAGGTTCTTCGCCACCAGCCGCAGACCATCAGGAGGCAACCACCCCTTGAGGTCCTGCAGCAGGCGCAGCGCGGGAAGCATGCCGGCGCTTTTGCGATCAGAGGGGTAGTGCGAGAGGATTTCCGCGATCCCCGCGTCGAACTTCTTCTGCTCTTCAGGAGTGAACAGGGGCTCCGCCATGGCGGGCCGTACGTATTGCCGCAATGGCTTCGTTGTCAACATAAACCCTCGGCGGTAGACTGGGCCGCCCTCAGCAAATTACCGAGCGATTTCAACCCCTTGTTATGAGCCTGGACCCTGCGGACCAGCGGCAGCACCCTCGCATCCCCACCATCCTCCGGGTGGACTACGCCCATGGGCGTCCGGTCCGGGACGTGACGGAAAACCTCTCCACCGGAGGGTTCTTCGTCCAGACCGAGCAGCTCTTCGCGGTGGGGGACGAGCTGCGGCTTGCTCTTTCTTTCCCGGGACTGCTGGATCCGGTAGAAGTCGCCGGGACGGTGGCGTGGGTGCGCCTTGCCGCGCCCGATCAGCCGGGCGGCGTGGGCATCCGTGTGGAGAGCGAGCAGGACCGGCGGCGACTGGGTGACATCTTGAGTGCGGCGGGACCCAACGACAACGCGGTGACCCCCTCTGAGCAGGACGGGTTCCGTGTGCTCATCGTCGAGGACAACCCGCACATCATCGAGATGTACAGCTACGTGCTGAAGAAGCTCGCGAGCAACGACCTGCACGGGAAGGTGCCGCTGGAGGTCCACTTCGCCCCGGACGGCCACCACGCCCTGCTGCGGCTGCGCGAGGACCGCTTCAGCCTGGTGATGCTGGACCTCTACATGCCGGTGATGGACGGCTTCGCCCTGGTGGAGCGCATCCGGGAGGAAGAGGAGCTCAAGGGCATCCCGGTCATCGCGATCTCCGCGGGTGGCAAGGAGGCCCAGGACCGGGCGATGCAGCTGGGGGTGGATATCTACCTGCGCAAGCCCGTGCGGTTCGTGGAAGTGCTGGAGACGGTGAAGCAGCTCCTGCGCATCCGGTAGGGCCCGGGTGATTCCCCAGGCGCTTCTTCGTCGCACCAGACGTTGAAGCGCCGGGCGGGTGCCGCGTAGAGTCCGCGCACCCATGACGAAGCCCGCCATCCATCGTGACACCGTCAGTGGAGAGGCGCTGCTCATCCTGCAGAATCTGCGGGAGAACGGCCGCCTGGGACGCTCGAACAAGCTGGCCGACGTGAAGGCCGCCCTCGAACCGTCCGTTTCGCTGGAGTTCGACAACTACTTCTTCTTCCTGCGCAAGTTCCACTACATCGCCATGGACCGCGAGGCCCAGCTGAAGCTCACCGAAACGGGTGAGCGGGTGGTGGAGGGGGACCTGCAGGACCGGTTCGCGTCAGAGGTCGACGACTTCTTCGCGGATCAGCTCCTGCCGGCGGAGGACGCCACGCACATCGGCCGTCCGCTGGACGAGGACGAACCGATGAACGTCCCGCCGCCGCCGCCGGAGCTGCTCCTGGACGAGGCGGAGGTGGATCCGTCCTCCTCGGCCGGGGCCTCCTCCCAGTCCCAGGTGGGGCCGCCGCCGGTGCCGCCGTCGCGCACGCACCGCGTGGCCATGCCGGCGCTGGACCTGGCGCAGGCCGCCACCCAGATGCAGCCCGCGCAGCCGCCGCCCATCGCGACGCCGCAGCCCCAGCCGGCGTTCCGGCAGGACGGCCCGGCGGAAGGACGCCGGGAGACCTTCATCGGGTCGCCGCCGGCGCCCGCGTCCCAGCCCGTTGTCGTGACCGCGCCGGTTCCCAGCGCGTCCCAACCGCTCATCATCACCCCTCCGCTCGCCGCCGCGCCCGCTCCGATGCCCCCTCCCGCCTCGACCCCCGCTCCCGCAGCTCCGGTCCCCCACGCCGCCGCCGCCGCGGCCGCCGCGAAGGGCACCAGCGACCTGGACCTGCGCTACCAGAAGTTCGACCCCATTGGCACGGGGCCGCTGGGGACGGTCTTCAAGGGCCGCTACAACGCCCTGGGGCTGGACATCTGCATCAAGGAGCTGAAGGACATCTTCGGCTACTTCTCCTTCCTGCAGCGCGGTGAGGTGCTCAAGCGCCTGAAGAAGGAGCTGTGCGCGCAGGCGCAGGTGCGCCACCCGGGCGTGGTGCAGATCCTCGACCAGAACGTGGACTCGGCGCGGCCCTACTTCGTGGTGGAGCTGATGCGCGGCAGCCTGAAGGAGAAGCTGGAGGCGGCTGGCGGCAAGGGCATTGACGTGCAGCACGCGCTGCGCACCTTCCTGCAGCTGGCGTACGGCTTGAAGGCCGCGCACGCCGCGGGGCTCACCCACCACAACATCAAGCCGGAGAACGTCCTCTTCGACGCGTACGGCAACGCGAAGCTCTCCGACTTCGGCATGAGCCGCGTGGTGGAGGTGGACGCGACGAAGGGCATGCCCCAGGTGTTCGTGGGCACGGGCGGCATGGTCTACATGGCGCCGGAGCTGATGAACAAGGGCGTCCAGGAGGCGGGTCCCGCCGCGGACGTGTACGCCCTGGGCATCCTGCTCTACGAGATGTTCACCGGTCAGATTCCGGGCCGCCGCTCGCCGCTGCCGTCGGAGGTGAACCCGGAGGCGCCCAGCGGGTTGGATCAGCTCTTCGACAAGGCCACGCAGGACCGGCGCGAGCAGCGCTACCCGGACGTGGACGCGATGCTGGCGGACTTCTACAAGGCCTTCCCGGAGCGCGAGTACCTGGATCGCGGCTCGCTCGTCCTGTCGTCGGATCCGCAGGAGTAGCCGTCGGCCGGGCAGGCGGGCCTCCTCGCGAGGCTCGCCCGTCCCCGCATGGACCTGTCAGAGTGCGGTGCGTCATGCACACGCGCCCCTCTGACAGCGTCCTCCTCACCGTCACCGGAAGGGACGGCCCCGACACCACCGTCCGCCTCACCGGCCTGCTCGCGCAAGCGGGCGCGGAGCTGCTCGACGTGGAGCAGGTGGTGGTGCAGGGCCTGCTCACCCTGGCCCTGTGGGTGCGTCTGCCAGGCGGAGAGTCCCTCCAGGCGCTCCCTGAGCTGGCCCGGGAGCTGGGCGTCACGGTGGACGTCCGCGCGGTGCCTCCGGCCGTCACGTCTCCAGCGCCGGGGCCAGAGCCGCTGCGCTACGTCGTCACCGCGGTGGGCAAGGCGCTGGGCGTGCACGACGTGCATGCGCTGACGCAGAAGTTGGTGGCGGGGAACGCGCGCGTGGAGCGCATCACCCGGCTGAGCGAGACGCCGCTCGCGGCGGTGGAGCTCCACGTCACGCTGCCGCCGGATGCCGACACGTCAGCGCTCAAGCGCGCGCTGCTGGAGCTGTCCATGGCGAGCCCCACCTTCGATGTCGCCCTCCAGCGCGAGAGCCTCTACCGGCGCGGCAAGCGGATGGTGGTGATGGACATGGACTCCACGCTCATCCGCATCGAGGTCATCGACGAACTGGCGCGTGCCTACGGCGTCCACGCGAAGGTGGCCGCCATCACCGAGCGCGCGATGCACGGGGAGATGGACTACGACGAGTCCCTGCGTCAGCGCGTGGCGCTGCTCGCCGGGCTGGACGCTCGCGTGCTGCACGAGCTGGCCGCGAACCTGCCGCTCACGGAAGGCGCGGAGACGCTCATCCGCGTGCTCCGTCGCCTGGGCTACCGCACCGCGGTCATCAGCGGCGGCTTCTCCGTGGCGGCGGAAGCGCTGCAGAAGCGGCTGGGCATCGACTTCGCGTACTCCAACGTGCTGGAGGTCCAGGACGGGAAGCTCACCGGCCGCACCCTGGGCACCATCGTCAACGCGCGCCGCAAGGCGGAGCTGCTGGAGACGCTGGCGAAGCAGGAAGGCATCCTGCTGGAGCAGGTCATCGCCGTGGGTGACGGGGCCAATGACCTGCTGATGCTGGAGAAGGCGGGGCTGGGCATCGCCTTCCGAGCCAAGCCGAAGCTGCGCGAGGCCGCCGACACGTCCATCTCCGCCGGCGGGCTGGACACCATCCTCACGCTGCTGGGGCTCACCGCGCGCGAGCTGCGCGAGGTGGGCTGAAACAAGCCAGGGTCAGAGGCGCATGCGCGCGGCCAGCTCGCGCTGCTGCACTGCGCCCTTCTCGAAGACGAGCTCCAGCAGGGCGCGGAGGATCTTCGAGCTCTTCTCCTGGTTCTGCTGCACCGTCTGCAGGCGGGCCAGGTCCTCCTCCGTCCACTCGGAGGTGGGCGAGCCGCCCGCGAGGATTTCATCCAGGATGTCCGAGGCGCTGGAGCCCGGGTTCGCGGCGGGCGCGGGGGCCGCGCGCGCGGCGGGGGCCGGGGC
>NZ_RAWQ01000259.1:0-12006 GCF_003668965.1 Corallococcus sp. AB030 | reverse complement strand
GCCCAGGAGGAGCGCGCGGCGGGGGCCTGGGGGGCACCCCATTCCGGCGTGGCGGGAGCGGCGCCCCAAGCAGGGGCGGCTTCCTCGACCGGGGCGTCCCAGGGCTGCTCGGTGTCGGTGGACGGCTGGGCCCAGGCGGAGTTCGCGGAGGCGTCCTCGGTGGCGGCCCACTCCGACTGCGCGGCGGCGTCCGTGGCGGCCCACGGCTGATCCGCGCCCGGGGGCACGGCCTCCGTGGTCGCCCATTCGGGCTGCGCTTCAATGGGGGCTTCTTCAGCCGCGGCCCATTCGGGCTGCGCGACGACCGGCATGGCGGCTTCCGTCGTGGCCCACTCCGGCTGCGCTTCGATGGGTGCCTCTTCGGCCGCGGCCCACTCCGGCTGCGCTTCGATGGGTGCCTCTTCGGCCGCCCACTCGGACTGCGCGGCGACAGGTGCGGAGGCTTCCGTCGTGGCCCATTCCGGCTGCGCTTCGATGGGTGCCTCTTCGGCGGCGGCCCACTCCGGCTGTACGGCGACGGGGGCGGCTTCCTCGGTGGCCCATTCGGGCTGCGCTTCGATGGGAGCTTCTTCGGCGGCGGCCCACTCCGGCTGCGCAGCGACAGGCGCAGCTTCTTCGGTGGCCCATTCGGGCTGCGCTTCGATGGGGGCTTCTTCCGCGGCGGCCCATTCGGATTGCGCGGCGACGGGCGCGGAGGCTTCCTCGGTGGCCCATTCGGGCTGCGCTTCGATGGGCGCGGCTTCTTCAGTGGCAGCCCACTCCTGCTGTGCGGAGACAGGAGCAGCGGCTTCCGTGCTCGCCCATTCGGACTGCGCTGATACAGGCGCGGTCTCTTCCGTGGCCCATTCGGGCTGCGCTTCGATGGGAGCTTCTTCCGCGGCGGCCCATTCGGGCTGCGCGGCGACGGGCGTGGCTGCTTCTTCCGTGGCCCACTCGGGCTGCGCTTCGATGGGCGCTTCTTCCGCGGCGGCCCACTCGGGCTGCGCAGCGACGGGCGTGGCGGCTTCTGCCGTGGCCCACTCCGGCTGCGCTTCGATGGGGGCTTCTTCCGCGGCGGCCCATTCGGGCTGCGCAGCGACGGGCGTGGCGGCTTCTTCCGTGGCCCACTCCGGCTGCGCTTCGATGGGCGCCTCTTCGGCGGCGGCCCATTCGGGCTGCGCGGCGACGGGCGCGGCGGCTTCTTCCGTGGCCCATTCAGGCAGCGTCGCTACGGGCGCTGCTTCCTCGGTGGCCCACTCGGGCTGCGCTTCGATGGGGGCTGCCTCTTCGGTCGCGGCCCACTCCGACTGCGGTGCCGTGGGCTCGGCTTCTTCCGTGGTCGCCCACTCCGACTGCGCAGCGACCGGAGCGGCGTCGGCGGTGGCCCACTCCGGCTGGGCCTCGATCGGCGCGGCCTCCGGGGTGTTGTCGGTCGTCGCCCACTCCGGCTGCGCGGCGGCAGGCGTCGCGTCCGTGGTGGCCCACTCGGACTGCGCTGATACAGGCGCGGTCTCTTCCGTGGCCCATTCGGGCTGCGCTTCGATGGGAGCCTCTTCAGCCGTCGCCCACTCGGACTGCGCGGCGACGGGCGCGGTCTCCTCAGCAGCGGCCCACTCGGGCTGGGCCTCGATGGGAGCCTCTTCGGCGGCCCATTCCGGCTGCGCAGCGATGGGCGCGGCCTCCTCGGCTCCCCACTGCTGCTGCGTGGGAACGGTGGAGGTGCCTTCGGTGGGGGTCCATTCCGGCTGCGCGGCGACGGGCGCGGCTTCTTCCGTGGTCGCCCACTCGGGCTGCGCTTCGATGGGCGCCTCTTCGGCGGCGGCCCACTCTGGCTGCGCTTCGACGGGCGCGGCTTCTTCCGTGGCCCACTCCGGCTGCGCTTCGATGGGGGCCTCTTCAGCGGCGGCCCACTCCGGCTGCGCTTCGACGGGCGCGGCTTCTTCCGTGGCGTTCCAGTCGGACGCCTGTGCCGGCTGTGCGGCGTCGGCCTCATGCGTGGCCCATTCGGACTGGGCCTCGATCAGCGGAGCCTCTTCGGACGGGGGCGTCCATCCGCCCTGGGCGTCCGCGACGGGCGCGGCCGTGGAGGCGACCCACGCGGATTCGGCGGCCGGGGCATCCCACGCGGGCGCGGTGGGCTGTTCGGTCGATGCGGTGCCGGACCACGCCTGCGTCGAACCGGCTTCCTCCGCCGTGTCAGCGGAGGCGGCCCATTCAGGCTGGAGCTCGATGGGCGCGGCGGGCTCCACGGCATCGGCGGCCCACTCGGGCTGGAGCTCGATGGCGGCGGACGCGTCCTGCAACCCCACGGTGTCGGTGGCGTCCGAGGGCGCTCCCTCGGCGGTCCACGACTGCGCATCCTGTCCCGAGGTGTCCCACGCCGAAGACTCCCCGGACTGCGCTTCGGCAAGCGACTCGGAGGCGGTGGCCAGCGGCACGGCGTCGTCGGCACTGCCGCTCATCTCGCCCCACTGCTCCGATGCAGGGGCCACTTCGGCCGCGGGCTCGACATCGTCCGAGCCGAGCTCCAGCGTGTCGGCTTCGATGTCCGGACCGACCGGGATGCTGCGGATCCGCAGCGACGGAATGCCCGGCTCATTCGCGAACGGGGAGGGCGGCGGAGTGAGCTGCTGCTCCTCTTCGGCTCCCAGGTCGGCCACGTCGAAGGTCTGGGCCTCCACACCGGCCGCGACCGCCGAGGCCGCGCCGTCGTAGGACCCATCCGCGACGCCTTCGTGAGCGACATCGTTGGCGTCGAGCGCGATCTCTTCGGCGGGCGTCTCCGCGCCAGCCTGCCACGTCTCGGCGGCGACACCCGACGGATCATTGGCCTGCCACTCCGTCGCGACGTCATCCGTGCCGAGCGTGATCTCCTCGGCGGAGGTCTGCACCGGCGCCGCGTTGTCGGCCTGCCACTCCGTCGCGACATCACTCGTGGCGCTGCCCGACTGCCAATCCGTGGCGACCTCGCTCGACTCAAGCGCGATCTCCTCGGCGGGCGTCCCGGTGGCGACGGCGCTGTCCGCCGTCCACTCCGTCGCCGCATGACCGGAGGCCAGCGCGCTCTCGTCGGTGGATGCGGCCGTGTCGGCCTGCCAGTCCGTGGCGACGTCGCTCGTGCCGAGCGCGATCTCCTCGGCAGGAGCTTCCGTCGCGTCGGCCTGCCACTCCGTGGCGACGTCGCTCGTGCTCAGCGCGTCCGCAGCCGGAGCTTCACCCGCCGCCTGCCACTCCGTGGCGACGTCGTTCGTGCTCAGCGCGTCCGCAGCCGGAGCTTCACCCGCCGTCTGCCAATCCGTGGCGACGTCATTCGTGCCGAGCGCGATCTCCTCCGCCGCGGCCTCGCCGCCGGTCTGCCAGTCCGTGGCGACGACATCGTTCGTGCCGAGCGCGATCGCATCGGCCGCCGGAGTCTCACCCTCCGCCTGCCAGTCCGTGGCGACGTCGCTCGTGCTGAGCGGGATCTCCTCCGCCTCCGCGGTCGCCTGCCACGCAGCCTCGACCTCGGTCGTGCCGGTCGCCGAGGCAGCTCCACCGGACTGCCAGGACTCCGCGCTGGCCGTCTCCGGCTGCCACTCCGTGGCGACATCGCCCGCATCCAGGGCGATCTCCTCCGCGGGCACTTCCGTGGCGCCGTCGGTCCACGCCTCCGCGATGTCACCCGCGCCGAGCGCGATCTCTCCACCGTGCTCCGGCGCCTCGGCGACAGGGGCCGCGTCCGTCCCCCACGCTTCCGCCGTCTCCGTGGCGACCGCCTGGGCCTCCTCCACGGCGGCTTCCACCGGCGCGGCGGGCTCCGCCGTCGCGACGTCGCTCCAGTCCCAATCCGAAGCCGTACCTTCGGCCGGCGCTGCCGGCTCCACCGCGAGCGGCGCGGTATCGAGCGCGCTGGCCCGGGACTCCTCGGACTCCACCGCCAGCGGCGCCGCGTCCCACGCCGCATCCACGGGCGACAGGTCCTCGGCCAGCACCGCCTCGGAGACGGGCTCGGCCTCCAGCAGCTCCGCCTCTCCGACCGCGTGCTCCGCGGAGGCCAGCGCCTCCGCCATCGGATCCAGCCCGGACGCCGCCGGGACCTGGGCCTCCGACTCGACCTCCATCGACAGGTCCGCGAACGAATCCTCCAGCGAGGGCTCCGGCTCGGCGGCGGCTACCGGGGGCGGCGTCTCCGTCGACAGCCCGGAGAAGTCCTCCTCGGCGCTCGTGTCCCACGTCGCCTCCGCCGCGGCAGGCGAGGTCGCCACGGGCGCCTGCGGCATCCACGGCGCGGGTTCACTCAGCGAGGGGATGTCGATGTCGTCCGTGCTGAGGTTCAGGCTGTCCGGTTCGGTGGGCGCCTGAGGGGCATAGGCCTGCGGATCCACCGGGGCCGCGTAGCCCGCCGCCGCGTTCGGGTCATACGCCGCGTTCGGGTCGTAACCCTGCTGCGCCCAGGCCGCCGCCGCGTTCGGATCATAGGCCGCCGCGTTCGGGTCGTAGCCGGCGGGGTAGGCGTACCACTGGCCATCCTCGCCGTAGTACCCCTGGGCGTTCGGGTCGTAGCCAGCGGGGTAGGCGTACCACTGGCCGTCTTCGCCGTAGTACCCCTGGGCGTTCGGGTCGTAGCCAGCGGGGTAGGCGTACCACTGGCCGTCTTCGCCGTAGTACCCCTGGGGCTGCTGCTCGGGCTGGGCCCACGCCTGGGCCGCCGCCGCGGTGTCCGCCGCGTCCTGGATGCCCAAAAGGCCGCGCAACTCGACCCAGCGAGCTTCCTCGACAGCGGACAGACTTCCCAGCTTCCGCTTCTCATCCAGGAAGCGGAACTCTCTCATCGCGGCGCGCGTATCGGACATCCGTCACCTTGCTGCGCCAGCGTCTTGGGGGGACCGCCGCAGCGAAAATCTTGGAGGGTCGCGAGTGTAGGGGACTCCCGCCAGGGGGTAAACCAATCCGCCACGCCCGACCGGCCGCTACCTCCCCGAGAGGGCGGTACGCACCGCCTGGTCCAGGCCGGAGAAGTCCTTCTCGTAGGTGGCCTTCAGGG
The DNA here is from genome assembly GCF_003668965.1 of Corallococcus sp. AB030. NCBI lineage: Bacteria > Pseudomonadati > Myxococcota > Myxococcia > Myxococcales > Myxococcaceae > Corallococcus > Corallococcus sp. AB030. The sequence continues at coordinate 7,004 of NZ_RAWQ01000259.1, read as the reverse complement.
CCTCCTGGAAGGAGTCGGCCTGGCCCGCCTTCTGGATGAAGTCCAGCAGCTTCTCCTGGCCCCCCAGCCGCACCAGCTCCCGCACCGCCATGGCGGATGTTCCGTAGGCGACTTCGGGCTGGGACATGGAGATGGGCGCCTGCTGGTCCATGTCCGACAGCTTCGGCAGCCGCCCCTGCTTCGCCTGGGAGCGCATCACGTCGCGCAGATAGCGCGGGGGGCCGTCCAGCCCCAGGTAGCGCCACTCGATGTATTCGGCCAGGCCCTCGTTGAACCAGCGGGGCAGGGCGCCGCCGCCGCGCGGGCAGATTTCGTCCACCGCCGCGTGCACGTACTCGTGGACCAGCGTGGCCTTCGTCGCCTGCGTCAGCTCCGCCGCGTCGTTCATGCGGATGGCGTCCTCGGAGTACAGGCCGGCCACCGCGGTCGCGTACCGGGCGCCCATGTGCGTGGCGAACTCGTCGCGCGTGTAGAGCACCACGTTCAGCTGCCGCTCGCGGGCCTTCCCCAGCGTGCGCTGGGTGAACTCATAGGCCTCGTCGAGCGCGGACACGACCTTGCCCTCGTACTCAGCGCGCTGGCCGAAGTCCCGGTCGCTGTTGAAGTAGCGGATGGCGAAGCGGCTGTTCTGGCGCACGCGCATGCCGTCCTTGCCCACGCCGGACTCGTAGCTCAGGCCCGCCGAACGGATCTCTCCGCCCGCGGTCGCCCTCGCCTGGCGCGTGTCCCCCGAGGAGGGCTCGCCATTCATCCGCTGCTCCAGGCGCTCCGCCTCGCGCCGCGCGGCCCCTTCCTCCGACACCTGCGAGCGGGCCTGCTGCATCAGCTTCTTCGCCTCCGCGGCCTCCTTCGACTTCGCGGGCACCTGCTGAAGCGTGGTCAGCGCCCCCGCCGAGTCCTTGTCCTGCAACTGCAACCGGCCCAGCTCCAGCGCGAACGCGCCGTCCTTGGGGAAGGTGGCCAGGCCCTTCTTCAGCGCCTCCTCCGCGGCGGCCCGCTGATCCGTCTTCAGCGCGGAGCGCGCCAGGCAGCGCAGGCCGCCCGCCGTCTCCTGGAAGGCCACGGCGCGCTCGCCCAGCGAGTACGCCATCACCGCGTCCTCCGGGAGCAGCGCCTCGCAGCCCTTGAGCAGCGGGCCCGCCACGGACGGCCGCTGCGCCTCCGGGTAGGAGGCGGGGTCCGCGGCGGCGAACGCGAGGTACAGCTCCTCCCACTCCTTGTGGGCGGCCAGCTCCTTCGCCTTCTGCGCGGGAGGAGCGGCGGCGAGGAGCAGCAGGGCGATGAGGGGCGTGTTCATGGGTTTCCGGAGTATCGCCGAAGCCCCGAGCGCCCGCGCAAGCCTCCCCGCCCTACGTCCGGGCGACCTGCCAGCCCTGGGCCTCCAGCGCGGCCATCAGCTCCTGGATGTGGGCGTGCCCGGTGGTCTCCAGCATCACCTCCACCGTGGCCTCGCCCAGCCCCGCCTTGGAGAAGGCGCGGTCGTGGTGCAGGTCCACCACGTTGGCGCGCATCTCCGCAATCTGCGTGGTGAGCCGCGCGAGCACGCCGGGCCGGTCCGGCAGCCGCACCTCCAGCTGCACCAGGCGGCCCGCCTTCACGAGGCCCCGCTCGATGATGCGGCTGATGACGTTCATGTCGATGTTGCCGCCGCCCACGATGATGGCGACGCGCTTGCCCTTCGCCTGCGGAATCCGGCCGTTCACGAGCGCCGCCAGCCCCGCCGCGCCCGCGCCCTCCGCCACCGACTTCTCCTGCTCCAGCATCATCAGGATGGCGGCGGCGATCTCCTCCTCGTCCACCGTCACCACCGCGTCCACGTACTTGCGCACGTGCTCGAAGGTGAGGTCCCCCGGCACCTTCACCGCGATGCCGTCCGCGATGGTGGTGCCCGCGTGGGTGAGCTCCGTGCGCTTCCCCGCATCCAGCGACGCCTTCATGCTGGCGATGGTGGAGGCCTGCACGCCCACCACCTGGATGCGCGGGTTCGTCTCCTTCAGCGCCACCGCCACGCCGGAGATGAGCCCGCCGCCGCCCACCGGCACCACCACCAGCTCCAGGTCCGGGCACTGCTCCAGCAGCTCCAGCGCGATGGTGCCCTGGCCCGCGATGACATGCGGGTCGTTGAAGGGGTGCACGAACACCAGGTTCTCCGCGGCCTGGATGCGCAGGGCCTCCGCGTAGGCCTCGTCGTAGTTGGCGCCCTTGAGCACCACGCGCGCGCCGTAGTCATCGCGCGTGCGAGTCACCTTGATGAGCGGCGTGCGCTCCGGCATCACGATGGTGGCGCGGATGCCCAGCCGGCGCGCGTGGTACGCCACGCCTTGCGCGTGGTTGCCGGCGGAGGCCGCGATGACTCCGCGGCGCTTCTCCTCTTCCGTCAGCGTCAGCAGCTTGTTGAGCGCGCCGCGCTCCTTGAAGGCGCCGGTGCGCTGGAGGTTCTCCAGCTTGAAGTACACCACCGCGCAGTCGGTCTTCTCCGTGAAGTAGTCCGACGCGGGGCACGGCGTGGGGCGCAGCGCGGTGCGGATCCGTTCGCGCGCCGCCTGGATGTCCTGCAGGGTGACCATCATGGCCGGGCGTGTAGCGGAAGCGCGCCCCGCACGGAAGCGGCCCGGAGCCCCACGCCTGCCTGCCCGCGTGCGCGGCGGGGTGCGTCAGATGCCGCGCAGCACCGTGGCCTTGCCCACCCGGCCAATGGCCAGGATGTACGCGGCCGTCCGCATGGAAACCTTACGAGACCGTGCAATCTGAGCCACCCGGTCGTAGGCCTCCTTCATCGTCTTCTCCAGCTCCGCGTTGACGCGATCCTCTTCCCAGGAGACGTGCTGGAGGTTCTGCACCCACTCCAGGTAGCTCACCGTGACGCCGCCCGCGCTGGCCAGGATGTCCGGCACCACGAAGATGCCGCGCTTCTCCAGGATGTCGTCCGCCTCCGGCTGGGTGGGGCCGTTGGCGCCCTCCACCACCAAACGCGCGCGCACGCTGTTGGCGTTGTCGCGGGTGAGCACGTGGCCCAGGGCCGCGGGGATGAGCACTTCGCAGTCCGCCGCGAGCACGTCCTCGTTGCGGCACGGCGTGCCGCCGCTGAAGCCGGTGACGGTGCCGGTGCGCTTCACGTGCTCGAAGAGGGACGGCACGTCCAGGCCCGTGGGGTTGTACATGCCGCCCAGCACGTCGGACGCGGCCACCACCACGCCGCCGTCGCCCCAGATGAGCTGCGCGATGTGGCTGCCCACGTTGCCGAAGCCCTGGATGGCGAAGCGCGTGCCCTTCACCGGCATGCCCAGATCCCTCAGGATTTCACGGCATACGTAGAGCAAGCCTCGCCCGGTGGCGGCCTCGCGGCCCTTGGAGCCGTACAGCTCCAGGGGCTTGCCCGTCACCACCGCGGGCGAATGGCCGTGGTAGCGCGAGTACTGGTCCATCACCCAGGCCATCACCTGGGGGTTGGTGTTGACGTCCGGCGCGGGGATGTCCCGCGTGGGCCCGATGACGTCTTGAATCTGATCCACGAACTTGCGCGTGAGCCGCTCCACTTCCTTGAGGCTCATCTGCGCGGGGTCGCACGCCACGCCGCCCTTGGCGCCGCCGTAGGGCACGTTCACCACGGCCGTCTTCCACGTCATCAGCGACGCGAGCGACACGCACTCGTCCTGGTCCAGGGCGGGGTGGTAGCGCAGGCCGCCCTTCATGGGGCCGCGGCTGTTGTCGTGCTGGATGCGGTAGCCCAGGAACGTGCGGATCTCGCCGGAGTCCATCTCGATGGACACCTGCACCTTCACCTCGCGCAGGGGCGTGGCCAGGAGCGTCTCGATGGGCGTGCCCACGTCCATCACCCGCGCGGCCTTGCGGAAGTAGTAGTTGGTGCCGTCGACGGCGTTCATGGTGGGCTTCACTCCTGAGGACAGACGGAAAACCTTAACAGAAGCGGTGCGCTACGATGGGTGCGTCCATGCGCCCCCACTCCCCGGACGACAGCGACGCCGGCTCGTCCCTGCAGGGACTGGCGCGGCGGATCCGCACGTTGCGCGAGCGCCGGGGCCTCACCCAGGAGGACTTCGCCGCCCGGTGCGACATCTCCGTGAGCTTCGTGTCCCTGCTGGAGCGCGGCGAGCGCAACCCCAGCTACGACACGCTCCTCCAGGTCGCGGCCGCGCTGGAGCTGCCGCTGGGGGAGCTGTTCCGGCTGGAGGACGCGGAGGACGCGGGGGCTCATCGGCTGGTGGAGTGGGTGCGGCTGAAGAAACTGGGCCGGGACGACGTGGACCGTCTGATGGCCGTGGCGGAGGCGATGTTCAGCGGTGGGCCGGGCGCTTCGACTCCTCCGGCGAAGGAGGCCAGCGCGGCCTGCGCTTCACCGGAGTGCGGCCGGCCCGTGCTGGCTCGGGGGTTGTGCGTGGCGCACTACCACCGGGCCCGCAGGAAGAAGACGGCTCCGGAGCCTTGAGGGGGCCGTGAGCCCCCCGAAGGCGCGGAAGCACTACTTGCGCTTAGCGCGCTCCACCTTGAGCGTCTTGCCCTCGCCGTGCGGCTTGCCGTGGGTGGACTCGAAGCCCTCCACGTCCTCCTCCGCCACGAAGACATACGCGTACGTGGGGCGCAGGTCGGTGCGCAGCACCTTGCCCGCCGGAGCGCCCGCGGCCTCCAGCGCGGCGGTGACGCCCGCCTCGTCCAGGCCCTCCTGACGGCCCAGGCCCACCCACAGGCGCGCCTGGCCGGGGAGGTCCTGCAGGGACTCGTGACGGGGGCGGCGCTCTTCACGCTGGCCGCGCGGACGGTGCCGCTCCAGCTTCAGCGGCTTGTCGTTGTGCGCCTTGCCGTTGAGCGACTCGAAGCCCTCGGCGTCACCTTCCGGCACGTAGACGTAGCCGTAGGTGGGGCGGGTGAGGGCCTTGATGACCTTGCCCGCCGGGGCGCCCATGGCCTCCAGCGTGGCGGGCAGCTTCGCCTCGTCCATGCCGTCGTCCATGCCCAGGTTCACCCAGAGCTTCACCTCGCCGGGGCCCGCGTCCGGGGACGGGGGCGCGCGGGTGCTGGTGGTGTCGCGCTCGCTGCGCGGCTTGCTCTTCTCCACGCGCAGCGTCTTGCCGCCGTGCTGCTTGCCGTTGAGCGCCTCGAAGCCCGCGGAGTCCTCCTCCGCCACGAAGACGTACGCGAACGTGGGGCGCAACTCCGCGCGCACCATCTTGCCCAGCGGCGCGCCCGCGTCCTCCATGGCCGTGGCGATGCTGCCCGGCCCCAGGCCGTCCGCGGTGCCCAGGTTCACCCAGAGCTTCGTCTCGCCCGGGCCCGCCTCCAGCGCGGCGGAACCGGCACCCCGGCGCTCACCCCGGTCCTCGCGGCGCGGCTCGTCGCGGCGCGGACGGCGCTCGCGGTCCGGGTGCTCGTCGCGGCGCGGACGCTCGGTGCGCTCGCCGCGCTCCTCACGGCGGGGACGCTCGCGGTCGCGCTCACGGTCGCGGTCCTTGCCCCGGCGCTCCAGCGGCTTCTTCTCCACCGGCTCGCGCTTCTCCGTCTCACCGGCGGCCTGCGCCTTCTCCATGCGCAGGCGGCTGAAGTAGTACTTGATGAGGAAGGCGATGAGGTCGTCCGCGTCCGGGCGCTGCTTGAGCTGCGAGGCCAGGGGCAGGAAGCCCTCGAAGATGCTGGAGCCCATGCCCTCGCGCAGCTCGCGCAGGTGGCGCTCGGTCCACAGGTGCATGGCCTCTTCGGGCGCGGGCATCTCGCGCATCTCGAACTTGATGCCGAACTTCTTCTCCAGCACGGTGAACGTCGCCAGCTCGCGCCCGGAGAAGAGGTTGATGGCCGTGCCCTTGTTGCCGATGCGGCCCGTGCGGCCCACGCGGTGCAGGTAGACGGCGGGGTCCTCCGGCAGGGAGTAGTTGATGACGTACTCCAGCCCGGAGATGTCGATGCCGCGCGCCGCGATGTCCGTGGCGACCATGAAGGCCACCTCGCCGCGCTTCACCTTGCCCATCACCCGCTCGCGCTCCTTCTGCGGCAGGTCTCCGTTGAGCAGCTCCGCGTCGAAGCCGTTGCGGTTGAGCACCGCGGTCACCAGCGCCGTGTCATCCCGCGTGTTGCAGAAGATGATGGCGTTGGAGGGCTCCTCCTTCTCCAGGATGTAGATGAGGTTGCGCGGCTTGGGGAACTGATCCGACACGTCGTAGCGGATGTGGTGGATGTGCTCCACCGTGAAGACGTCGCCGGACAGCAGCAGCGTCTCCGCGTTCGTCGTGTAGCGCGCGATGAGGTTCTGGATGTCCGTGGGGACGGTGGCGCTGAAGAGCAGCACCTGGCGCGTCTTCGGAAGACGGTCGAGGATGCGGGTGACCTCCTCGTAGAAGCCCTGGTTCAGCATCTCGTCGGCTTCGTCAAGGATGGCGTGGTCGCAGCCGTCCAGCTTGAGGTTGCCGCGGTTGATGTGGTCGAAGACGCGGCCGGGGGTGCCCACGATGATGGGCGTGCCCTCTTCCAGCGCGTCCTCCTGCTGCTTCATGGAGGCGCCGCCGTAGATGGCCGCCACCTTCACGCCCTTGTACTTGGCCAGCGTGGTGAGCTCCTCCGCCACCTGGAGCGCCAGCTCGCGCGTGGGGCAGAGGATGAGGGCGCGCACGCGCTTCTCGTCCGCGGGAATCTTCTCCAGCAGGGGCAGGCCGAAGGCGGCCGTCTTGCCCGTGCCCGTCTTGCTGCGGACGATGAGGTCCTTGCCCGCCATCGCGGGGCCAAAGGCCTTGGCCTGTACGGGGGTGGGGCTGGTGTAGCCGCGCTCCGCCAGCGCGCGGCGGAGGGGCTCGGAGAGGTTCATTTCTTCGAAGCTGATGTCCGCGATGTACTCGCCGGGACGCGTCGTGGCTTCGTCAGGCGCCGGGGCTCCCGGCGTGGGCTCTTGGATGTCGCTCATCGGGCATGGGCATAGCCCCTGCATTACCCTCTGGCAACAATCGCGGCACTTTGGGGTATGGAGCGCGCATGGCGAATGGGAGGAAGAGAACCAATGGTCC
>NZ_RAWQ01000258.1:0-12050 GCF_003668965.1 Corallococcus sp. AB030 | reverse complement strand
CCCCAAGGCCGCCGCCCCCGCGCCGGCCCCAGTGGCGGAGAAGACCGAGGCGTCGGCGGCGCCAATGTTCGTCTACACCTACAGTCCGGTGGGCAAGCGGGATCCATTCCGCAGTCCGCTGGAGGAGCTCGGGCCGGTGGCGCGTGACGCACCGGAGCGGGCCTGCAATGAACCCCTGTGCGTGTTCGACCTCGACCAGCTCAAGCTGGTGGCGGTCGTCACGGGGGATGCCAGCCCACTGGCGATGGTCGAGGACCCCCTGGGTCGCGGCCACATCGTCCGGCGCAACACTCGCGTGGGGCGCCAGGGCGGCAAGGTCACACAGATTCTACGGGACTCGGTCACCGTCACCGAGGTCTTCACGGGCGCCAAGGGCGAGCTCATCAGCAATCCGGTGAGTCTCCAGCTCAAGGCGGATGGTGTGAAGGACCCCGCCTACAACCTGATGACGGGCAAGAACTGGGAGTAGCGCCCCACGGCGCGCCCGCGGGCAGTCGTCGCCCGCATCCAACTTGTTGAGGGGACGCATGCTCGAGCAGAGCGCTGTGACGAGGGGCAAGTGGATCATGGCGACCGCATGGGCGGTCGTCCTGGCAAGCGCCAAGGTGTACGGCGCGGATCTCAATACGCTGAGGGACCTGCAGGTGTCCCGGACGGGAGCCGGTGCCCAGGTCGTGGTGACCGGGACCCGGCCGCCCACCTTCACCGTCTTCCGGCTCAGTGGGCCGGAGCGGCTGGTGGTGGACCTGTCGTCCGCGGATGCCACCGGCATCAAGGGGCACCATGACGGCACCGGTCCGGTGTCCGGCGTGGTGGCCGCCCAGTTCTCCGACGCGCGCGCCAGCGTGGGCCGCGTGCTGGTGGCGCTCGACCAGGCCTCCCAGTACGACGTCCGCGCGGAAGGCAACCGCGTGGTCATCTCCGTGGACGGCTCGCCGGTGGCCCCCGCCGCCGCGACCGCCCAGGCTCCGCAGGCTCCGGCCGAAGCGAAGCCGGCCGAGCCCGCGCAGGCGGTCGCCGCCGCGCCGGTGAAGGCCGCGCCCGCGCCCGTGGTGGAGGCGATGGTGGCGGTGGTGCCGGAGGAGGGGACGTCCTCCAAGGTCGCCCCGTCCCAGGCGCCGGGCCGTGAGAACGTCGTCGCCACGGAGGCGGATGAGCGCGAGGTGGCCCACCCGGCCCAGCGCATCACCCGGCTGTCCCTGGAAGGCGAGTCGCTGCGCGTCGCCGCCGACGGAGAGATCGCCCGCTTCGAGGTCCTGGAGCTGGTGGACCCGCCGCGCCTGGCCGTGGACGTGTACGGCGTGGGCCTGAGCGCGAAGGCGCCCAAGGTGAAGGGCAACCTGCTCAAGGACGTGCGCGTGGGCGCCCACGAGGACAAGGTTCGCCTGGTGCTCGTGGCCAAGGGCGACATGCCCGCCTACCGCGTGGACCGCGCCGAGCGCGGCCTGGAGGTGGTGTTGGGAAGCGCGGTGGCGCGCAAGTCCAAGCCCTCGCAGCCGCGCGACGCGGTGGCGGAGACGGAGCCCCTGCGCCCGCAGCCCCTGCCCGTGCAGGAGTCGGCGAAGCCGCAGCCCGCGGTGGCGCAGGCCGCGCCGCAGCCGGCGGTGGTGGAGGTCAAGGACCTGTCCTTCGACGAGAGCCCCTCGGGCGGTCGCGTGCAGCTGAAGCTGTCCGGCGCGACGGCGTGGAAGGTGGACCGGCCGGATCCTCGCAGCGCGGTGCTGACGCTGGAGAACGCGCGTCTGCCCAAGAAGCTGGAGCGCAGCCTGGACACCAGCGCGCTGGACACGCCGGTGAAGATGATCAGCGCCTTCAGCGTGCCGGGTGAGGGCCGCAAGGTTCGCCTGGTGGTCGCCGCGGACGGCGCCATCGAGGAGAACGTCACCCAGGGCGCCAACAGCCTGAGCTGGCGGCTGGACGTGCAGGGCGTGAAGACGGAGGAGGTGGCCGTCACCCAGCGCACCGCCGGCTTCACGGCGGAGGCCCCGGCGTACGCGGCGGAGGGCGCGCCCCAGCAGGCTCGCTACCGCGGCAAGCGCGTGTCCTTCGAGTTCAAGGACATCGACATCCAGAACCTGCTGCGCGTCATCGCGGAGATCTCCAAGCGCAACATCGTCGTCGCCGATGACGTGGGCGGCCGCGTGACCATCCGTCTGCGCAACGTGCCCTGGGACCAGGCGCTGGACCTCATCCTGCGCACCAAGCAGCTGGGCCAGGAGCAGGTGGGCAACATCATCCGCATCGCGCCGCTGAAGACCCTGGAAGAGGAGGCGCGGCTGCGCCAGGAGCGCAAGAAGTCGCTGCAGCAGCAGGAGGACCTGCTGGTCAGCCTGGTGCCGGTGAACTACGCGGTGGCCAATGACATGTCGTCGCGCGTGAAGGACGTGCTCAGCGACCGCGGCACGGTGACGGTGGATGTGCGCACCAACGTGCTCATCATCAAGGACATCCGCTCCAACACGGAGAAGGCGCGCGCCCTGGTGCGCAGCCTGGACACGCAGACGCCGCAGGTCCTCATCGAGAGCCGCATCGTGGAGGCTAGCACCAACTTCAGCCGCAACCTGGGCGTGCAGTGGGGCGGTCAGACGCGTCTGTCGGCCGCGTCCGGCAACCCGACCGGCCTCATCTTCCCCAGCACCGTCGGTGTCACGGGCGGCGCGGGTGGCACGGCCCCGGGTGTTCCGGCCCAGCCCAACTTCGCGGTGAACCTGCCGGCGGCGGTGGGTGCGGGCGTCGGTGGCGCCATGGGCTTCGCCTTCGGCTCCGCGGGCGGCGCCGTGCAGCTCAACCTGCGCCTGTCCGCGGCGGAGTCCGAGGGCACGGTGAAGACCATCTCGTCGCCCAAGGTCACCACGCTGGACAACAACACGGCCCGCATCAGCCAGGGTCTGTCCATCCCGTTCAGCCAGACGTCTGCCGGCGGCGTGAACACGACCTTCGTGGAAGCGCGCCTGTCGCTGGAAGTCACGCCGCACATCACCCAGGACGGCAGCATCCTCATGTCCATCCAGGCGCAGAACAACCAGCCGGATCCGTCCAACACCGGTGCCAACGGCCAGCCGTCCATCCAGCGCAAGGAGGCCAACACCCAGGTCCTCGTGAAGGATGGCGACACGACGGTCATCGGCGGCATCTACGTGCGCCGCGGCAGCACCTCGGCTGAATCGGTGCCCTTCCTGTCGAAGATTCCCGTGCTCGGCTTCTTCTTCCGGAGCACCCTGGAGACGGACGAGCGGCAGGAACTGCTCATCTTCATCACGCCCCGCATCCTCAACCGGCAGACCATCGCGCAGAGCCTCTAACGGCCTCGCACCCTGATTGGGAGAGACATTCCAATGAAGCCCTTCCTCATCGCGGCGGCCCTGTCGCTCGGGCTCTGCTCGTGCTCCGAAAGCACCCCCGTCGTCCAGATCCTCCAGACCATCCAGCCGGACGAGTCCTGCTCCTTCGGCGTCAACGATACAGGCATCGCGAATGGTTCGCTCAACCTGGCCTACCGGAACGGGTACCTGCTGGGGCTCGTCGTCAAGTCGAACTACTCGAGCACGCCCATCGACGTGAACGGCGTTCCGTTGGAGCCGGGGTCCGACATCGGAGGGTCCGCCACCGCCTTCGTGGACACGCTGAAGCTGTCCTACGCCTCGACGCCGAGCATCCGCATCCCCGACGGCGAGGTTCCCTACACGGCGACCATCAATCCCGCGTCGAACGCGAACCGGCTGGTGGTCAACCTGATGACCGCGGAAGCCGCGTCGGCCCTGCGGACCGCTCTGTCCGGCACCGCGACGGCCACGGTGCGGGTCACCGCTCAGTTCACTGGCAAGTTCGCGTCGGGCGGCAAGAAGTTCGAGTCGAACGAGATCGTCTTCGGCATCGATGTCGCCAATGGGGCCGCCTCGCTTCGGACCTGCGGGCCAGGTGAGGACCCCGAGGTCCCGGAGGGCCCCTGTGGTTCGGGTGCCGGCCAGGACGGTCAGTATCCCTCGTGCCAGCCCGGGCCGGCGGCCCCGGGCGTCGGGGGCTAGATGGCCTTCCGCACGCACCTTGAAGCGGTGGTGAACCAGGTGGACGGAGCCCTCGCATGCAGCGTGATGGGCTTTGACGGCATCTCCGTGGAGACGTTCCAGAGGGACGAAGCCACGGAGCTGGACGTCTCCGGCACCTGGGTGGAGTACGCCAACCTGCTCACGCAGTTGAAGAACGCGGCCGAATCCCTGAAGACGGGCACCGTCACCGAGGTGTCCGTCAACAGCGAGAAGGTCCTCACCGTGATGCGCATGCTGACGCCGGAATACTTCCTGGTGTTGGCCCTGCGCGCGGACGGGAACTTCGGCAAGGGGCGCTATGTCCTGCGCGTCACCGCGCCGCAGGTGAAGGCGGAGTTGTAGCCGCGCACGTCCGCTCGGGCAGGGGGCTTGTTGACCCTGCCCGGCGACGCAGCGTGCCTCCGCTTTCCCCTTTGCAGGAACCAGGGCATGGGCTAGACACCCCGGACTTTCGCCTTTACGTTCGTCCCAGGAGTCGGTCCCATGGCCGGGTATGTCGATACGTCTGAATTCCGCAATGGTTTGAAGATCTTGTGGGAGGACAAGCCGTACGTCATCGAGTACTTCCAGCACGTCAAGCCTGGGAAGGGCTCCTCCTTCACCCGCACCAAGATCCGCAGCCTGCTGGACGGTCGCGTCCTGGAGCCCACGCTGAAGTCCGGCGACAAGGTGGGGACCCCGGACATCGAGTCCAAGGACATGCAGTTCCTGTATGTCCAGGGCGACGAGTATCACTTCATGGAGAAGAAGACCTTCGAGCAGACCTTCCTGACCAAGGAAGGCCTCGGGGAGTCGGTCAACTTCCTGAAGGAGAGCCTCGACGTCGAGATCCTCTTCTGGAACGGCAAGGCCATCAACGTGACGCTGCCGAACTCCGTGGACCTCAAGGTCATCAAGTGCGACCCGGGCGTGCGCGGCGACACCGTGTCCGGCGCCCTGAAGCCCGCCACGCTGGAGACCGGCTACAGCGTCAACGTGCCCCTGTTCATCAACGAGGGCGACGTGCTGAAGATCGACACGCGTGAAGGTGGCAAGTACCTCACCCGCGTGGCCACTGGCGGCTGAGAGCAGCTTCCCTTCACCTGGCGACCCGGGAGGGGTCCGAATGGCAACGAAGCGCAAGGCAACCCGGCCGGCCGTGTCCTCGGGCGCGGCCTCCGGGCGGGATGCGGGTACCACGTCGCTGGACGTGGAGGCCCTCCGGCAGATCGTCGAAATCCTGGAGGCCTCCGACGTCACCCGGTTGGTGTGGACGAAGGGCCCGGAGAAGCTCTACATCCGCCGCGGTCACGCGCCGGAGACGACCATCGTCCACCACACGGCGCCCTCGGGCCCCGGGGTGACGGTGTCGCCGCCGGTGGAGTACGCCGCTCCGGCCGCCCCGCGGATGGCGCCCGCCGCCGCGCCCGCGGCCGCCGCCGCCACGGCGCCGGAGAAGCCCGCGGAGAAGCCGGGCCACCAGGTGACCAGCCCCTTCGTGGGGACGTTCTACCGGACCCCCGCGCCGGATCAGCCCCCGTTCGTGGACGTGGGCACGGTGGTGCGCAAGGGCCAGGTGCTCTGCATCGTGGAAGCGATGAAGTTGATGAACGAAATCGAGTCCGAGGTCTCCGGCCGCATCGCCGAAGTCCTCGTGGAGAACGGTCGCCCGGTGGAGTTCGGCCAGGCGCTGTTCCGCATCGAGCCGGCCTGAGTCTGCTGACCCGTCAGGCGCGTCCAGCCCTCTCCGGGCGGGACGCGCCCCAGGCCCTCGCGAAGGAGCACGGCCGTGTTCAAGAAGGTTCTGGTCGCCAACCGCGGGGAGATTGCCCTGCGGGTCATCCGCGCATGCCGTGAGCTGGGCATCGCCACCGTGGCGGTGCACTCCACTGCTGACGCCAACGCGCTGCACGTGCGCTTCGCGGACGAGGCCGTCTGCATCGGGCCGCCTCCGTCCAAGGAGAGCTACCTCAACGTGCCGCAGCTGCTCTCCGCGGCGGAAATCACCCGCGCGGACGCCATCCACCCGGGCTACGGCTTCCTGTCGGAGAACGCCGAGTTCGCGGAGGTCTGCGAGAACTGCAAGATCCGCTTCATTGGCCCGCGCCCGGAGATGCTGCGGCTGATGGGCAACAAGGTGCGCGCGCGCGCCGCGGCCCGCGAGGCCGGCCTGCCGTTGCTCCCGGGCAGCCCCGGCGTGGTGAAGGATCCGCGCGAGGCGGAGGCCTTCGCGAAGGAGATTGGGTTCCCGGTCATCCTGAAGGCGGCGGCGGGCGGTGGCGGCAAGGGCATGAAGATCGTCCGCGAGCCGGGTGTGCTCGCGCAGGCGTTCTCCACCGCGCAGGCGGAGGCCCTGGCCAGCTTCAACAACGGCGACCTCTACATCGAGCGGTACGTGGAGAAGCCGCGCCACATCGAGATTCAAATCGTCGCGGACGAGCACGGGAACGTCATCCACCTCAACGAGCGTGAGTGCTCCGTGCAGCGGCGGCACCAGAAGCTCATCGAGGAGAGCCCATCCCCCGCGCTCACGCCGGAGCTGCGCCAGCGCATGGGCGAGGTGTCCGTCGCCGCGATGCGGAAGATCCGCTACAACAACGTGGGCACCATCGAGTACCTGCTCGACGAGCGCGGCGAGTTCTACTTCATGGAGATGAACACGCGCATCCAGGTGGAGCACCCCGTGACGGAGTTGGTCATGGGCGTGGACCTGGTCCGTGAGCAGATCCGCATGGCCTACGGGCACCCCCTGCGCTTCAAGCAGGAAGACGTGCAGATACGCGGGCACGCCATCGAGTGCCGCGTGAACGCGGAGGACCCCGTCACCTTCGCTCCGTGGCCGGGCAAGATTACGGGCTACAGCGTGCCGGGTGGCTACGGCGTGCGCGTGGACTCCGCCGCGTACGAGAACTACACGGTGCTGCCGCACTACGACAGCCTGTTGTCCAAGCTCATCGTGCACGCGGAGGACCGCGAGACGGCCATCCGCCGCATGCAGCGCGCGCTCTCCGAGTACGTCGTGGAGGGCATCCGCACCAACATCCCGTTCCACCGGGCCGCACTGGCGGAGGAGTCCTTCCAGGAGGGCAACTACGACACCCGCTTCGTGGAGCGCCTGCTGGCGAGCGAGACGGGTTCGCGCCGGCTGAAGAAGGCCGTGGAAGAGACTCCGTAGCGCCTTGCCGTGAAGGCGTGGAAAACCCGCCGGGCGTGCGAGCGTCCAGGCGGGTGATCCAGCCCTGGGGGAGGGCAGGCTGTTTCTTGACCCGCATCGGAGGATTCCGTTAGCCTCCGATGCTCCCCCCCAGAGAAGGACTGAAACCCGCGAAGTTCCTCGGGGTTTCTGCCTGTCGGAAGCGCACGCTCGATGGACAAGAACAAGATCATCGAAGCCGCCGCGAAGCTGGTCGCGAAGGGCGCGTACGACAAAGCCATCAAGGAGTATCAGAAGGTCCTGGAGGTCGACCCGAAGGACATCCGGGTCCTCCAGAAGATGGGGGAGCTGTACCAGAAGAAGAACGACAACGCGCAGGCGGCGCACTTCTTCACCAAGGTCGCGGAGAGCTACTCCTCGGACGGCTTCTTCCTCAAGGCCGTCGCCCTCTACAAGCAGGTCCTCAAGCTCAACCCGAACCTGCTGGAGGTGAACCTCAAGCTGGCGGAGCTGCACCAGCAGCTGGGCTTGATGTCGGAGGCGATGGCGTACTTCCAGATCGTCGCCAACCACTACGACAAGGCGGGCGACACCAAGTCGAGCCTCGACACGCTGAAGAAGATGGTGGATCTCGACCCGGAGAACGTGGCGTCGAAGATCAAGCTCGCGGAGCTGTACGCGCGCGAGAACATGACGAAGGAAGCGGCGCAGGAGTTCAAGCGCGCCGCGGAGTACCTCAAGCGCAACGCTCGCGCGGATGACTGGCTGCGCGTCGCGGAGCGCCTCTCCGCGCTGGAGCCGGACAACCTCCCGCTCGCGAAGGAGCTGGCCGCGTCGTACCTGCAGCGCGGCGACCAGAAGCGCGCGCTCGCCAAGCTCCAGGTGTGCTTCAAGGCGGATGGCCGCGACGTGGAGACGCTGACGCTGCTGGCCCAGGCGTTCCAGGGACTGGGCCAGATCTCCAAGACGGTGTCCGTCTACAAGGAGCTCGCGAAGATCCACCAGGAGCGCGGACGCACCGCTGAGTCCGACGGCGTGTGGACGCAGATTGAGCTGCTGGATCCGCAGGATCCGGATCTGCTCGCGCGCCGGGGGCCCGTCGCCGAACCGGAGCCCGAGCCCGTCGCCGCGCACCACCCCGTGGAGGAGGCCGCGCCCGCGTGGAGCGCGCCGGCCCCCGCGGCGCCCCCGTCCCGTCCCGCGCCCGCCGCGCCGCCCGCGGCCGTGGCGCCGCCTCCGTCCGCGGGGATGAGCCGCGAGCAGCTGGCCAAGCTGCTGACGGAGACGGACGTCTACGTGAAGTACGGGCTCCACGACAAAGCGCTGGAGCACCTGCGCAAGGTCTTCTCCGTGGATCCGGAGAACCTGGATGCGCACGAAAAGGCGTACCACATCTACGTGGCGGCCAATAACGGCGCGCAGGCGTCCGAGCAGCTGCTCAACGTGCTGCGCCTGTGCACGCGCCGCGCGGACGTGCAGCGCGCGCAGCCGTACCTGGCGACCATCCTTCAGGAGAACCCGGCGCATCCCGAGGTGCCCGCCTTCCTGTCCGTGCTTCGCGCGGAAGGGGGCTTCGTGGCGCCGGCGGCGACGCCGGGCGTGGAGTCGCTGGAGGAGGACGCCATCCTGGTGGACTCCAACGAGGACGAGATCCTCGTCGCGGAGCCGCCGGAGGATGCGCTCGCGCAGCCCGGCGGTGACGAGCTGGCGCTCGCGGCGCTGAGCCACGGGGCGGACTCGGACGAAATCGTCGACGACGAGGTCGCGGAGACCACGTTGAGCGGCGAGGAAGCCGTGATGGGCGAGCCCATCAGCTCCGCCGAGAACACCGTCTACGACCTGCCGCCGCAGGACGACCTGGTGATGGGGTCCGACGAGGACTCGCTGGTGCTCGCGGACGAGCCGGGCCTGGGCGATCCGGATGTCTCCGGAGGCTTGGACGACGAGCCGCTGGTCGCCCAGGACGACGCGCTGGCGTACGCGGCGGACGCGGGCGACGAGCCCATGGTGCTCGCGGACGAGCCGGGCGGCATGTCGCTGGGCGACGAGGAAGAGGCGCCGCCCACGCGCATCCTGTCCCCGTCGCGCGCGCTGCTGGAAGAGGCCGCGCCGAACACGCGCCAGTTGCCGACGCTGGGCGACAGCGACGACGACGAGGCCCTGGTCGAACCCGGCATGTCGCTGGGCGAGGACGACGACGCGCCCACGCGCGTGGGGCTCGCGCCCCTGGATGCGTCCGCGCTGGACGACGCGGGCCTGGACGAAGGCTTCGCAGCGCCGGCGGAAGAGCCCCCGTACACGGGCGACATGTCGCTGGGCGACGAGTACGAAGACGAGCCCACGGCCGCGCACATGGTGCTGCCGTCGCTGGAGGGGCTGTCCTACGACGAGCCTCAGGCCGAGGCGTTCGCGGACGAGCCGGAGCCCGAGCCCGAGGCCCTGGCGGATGAGCCGGAACCCGAGCCAGCGCCCGAGCCGGAAGCGGAGCCTGAGGAAGAGCCTGCCTCCGAGGAGTGCGACGAGGCGTCGTTCTTCCTCGACCAGGGCCTGCTGGAAGAGGCGCGCGAAATCCTGGAGACGGTGGCCATCGCGTTCCCCGGCCACGTGCGCGCCGGCGAGCTGATGGCGCGGCTGGAGGAGATGGAGGCCGGCGGTGGCGCGGCCCCCGAGGACGACGCTCCCTCGGAGCCCCTGCACGTGCCTTCCGTGCAGCCGGTGACGGAGGCGTCGCTCGACGACGACGCCGGTGGTGGTGACGCGTTCGACCTGGCGGCGCAGCTGGCGGGTGAGCTGGACGACCTGGGCGGTGAGTCGCTGGCGGCGGTGCCCCCGGCGGAAGAGGACTTCCAGTACTCGGTGGACGAGGTCTTCGCCGAGTTCAAGAAGGGCCTGGCCAAGGTGGTGAAGCCCGAGGACGTGGACACGCACTACGACCTGGGCATCGCCTACAAGGAAATGGGCCTGCTGGACGACGCCGTCCACGAGTTCGAGGTGGCCCGCCAGGGCTGCGTGGGCACCCCGCGCGAGCTGGACTGCCTGACGATGATTGGCATGCTGCACACGCTGCGCGGCAAGCCGGACGAGTCCGTGGCGGTGTTCAAGGAAGGCCTTTCCAACGTGCTCGCGACGGGCGAGGTGGCCAAGGCGCTGGGCTTCGAGCTGGCGAGCGCCTACGACGCGCTCAACGAGCAGGGCAAGGCGCTCTTCCACTTCCAGCGGGTGGCCGCCATGGACGCGAAATACCGCGACGTGGGGTCGCAGGTGACGCGGCTGTCGGCGCTGACCGCACCGGAGGAGGACCCGCTGCCTCGCGCCGGAAAGGGCCCGGCGACGCCGGTTCCCGCCGCGGGCGTGCCGAAGGCTCGTAAAGTAGGGTACGTGTAGCGCGTCCCCCCACGAGGCCCGGCGAGCGATGACGACCTACCTCGATTTCTTCGAACTCACCCAGGAGCCGTTCTCCAACGCTCCGGTGAGCCGCTTCTATTACAACTCCGCGCAGCACTCGCAGGCCCTCACGCGGCTGATGCACGCCGTGGGCTACATGAAGGGCCTGTCCATCCTCATTGGCGACATCGGCGCGGGCAAGACGACGCTCGCCCGGCGCATGCTCGACTCGCTTCCGGAGTCCGAGTACGAGGCCGCGCTGCTCGTCATCATCCACTCGGGCATCACCGCCCAGTGGCTCCTGCGCCGCATCGCGCTCCAACTGGGCGTGGAGAACCCCGCGCAGGAGAAGCTGGCGCTCCTGTCGCAGCTCTACCAGCGCCTGCTGCAAATCTATGAGTCCGGCAAGAAGGCCGTCGTCCTCATCGACGAGGCGCAGATGCTGGAGACGCGTGAGCTCATGGAGGAGTTCCGGGGGCTGCTCAACCTGGAAGTTCCGGAGCGCAAGCTCATCTCCTTCGTCTTCTTCGGCCTGCCGGAGATTGAAAAGAACCTGAAGCTGGACCCGCCGCTCGCCCAGCGCGTGGCGCTCCGCTACAAGCTGGAGCCCTTCACGGCGGAGTCCACGGAGGCGTACGTGAAGCACCGGCTGCGGCTCGCCGGCTGCCCGCGCATGCCCTTCACGCCGGAGGCGCTGCTCGCCGTGCACGAGCACTCCGGCGGCACCCCGCGCGTCATCAACACCCTGTGCGACAACGCCCTCTTCGAGGCGTTCCTCGCGCGCTCGGAGACCATCAGCGCGGAGCTGGTGCACCGCATCGGCAACAACCTGGGGCTCCAGGGTGGCTCGGCTGCTTCCCAGGCAAGCGAGCGAGCGAGCGCGCCCGCCACCTCGCTGCCCCGGACGGCGAACACCAAAATCGACCTGGCGGAGATCGACCGCTACCTCGAGGGACTCGGTAAGCTCTAGCGGCTTGTCCCTCCCCAGCCGCAACAGTGCAGCGCGCAAGGCGCTCTTGTTGGTGCTCCTCGTGGTGTCGGGGAGCATCCTGCTGTTGCGTCAGCCGTTCACCTGGGACGCCGCCTGCACCCTGGCGCGCAGGCAGCTGCCGGACCTGCTGGGCGTGGGCATCGGAATCGGCCGGTGCGAGTTGGATCCGCTGGGCTCGCGCGTGGTGCTGCACGGCGTGTCGGTGTTCGCGCCGGGCAGGGACACGCCGCTGTTCGCCGCGGACGAGGCGGAGGTGGGGCTGGGCTTCCTGTCTCCGCTGTCCCGCCGCTTCATGCTGGGCCATGTGCGAGTGCGGCATCCGCGCGTGGCGCTGGATTTGTCCCGGCCCTCCTCGGCCCCGCCTTCCTCCGACGGGACGTGCCCGCTCACGCCGCTGACCCGCGTGGGCGTGGGGCGCGTGGACATCACCGGCGCGGAGGTGCGCCTCGCGCTGCCGGACGGGCGGGGCGTGGAGGTGGAGAACCTGGACGTGGGG
>NZ_RAWQ01000257.1:0-12120 GCF_003668965.1 Corallococcus sp. AB030 | reverse complement strand
TCAAACAGCGCGTGTCGGCCAACCGGCAGTACTCGACGATGGAGCAGCACGTCGCCGCTGCCATCCGCTGGGTAGTGCGCCTTTCTCCCCAGGACGCCCTCCGCAAGGCGGGCTGCCTCGCCGAGGGCTTCTGGCTGCGCGATTTGTTAGAGAACTTCTGGCGACCTACTTAGCAACCGCGTCTGACATTCCATCCCCTGGACCCGAATCTGTCTGCCCGGCTCGACTTTCCAGGAATCCAACTTGAGCCCACGCATGAGCGTTTGCGAAACTCGCCCCCGTGAACGCCCGCGCTCGCGTCCTCTCCGCTGTCCTGCTGGCCACCTGCATCTGGGCCTGCGCCTCCTCGCCGCCGTCGGCCCCGCCGGACACGTCGTCTCCGGAGGCCGGCTCGCCCGCGCGCCTCTGGCAGAAGACGTCCGTGTCAGGGGACCTCGCGCGCTTCTCCCGTGACGGCACGCGCGTCACCGCCGACGGCGCGCTGGAGCTGGACCCCGCCACCGCGAAGGACGGCACCGACCCGTTTCCCGCGGGCGGCTGGTTCGACGGCGGCAGCTTCTACAACGGCGGTACCTTCCGCGTCGGCACCGCCACCTCCGAGGTCCAATCCGTCCCCGGCGGCTTCGACAGCGTGGTGCCGTCCTTCGACGCGCAGACGCCTCCCGGCACCTGGGTGAAGCTCACCGTCTCCGCCCGCATCGAAGGCACCTGGACCAAGGACTACGAGCTGGGCGTCTGGGCCTTCGACACCACCACCGTCGCGCGCCACAGCGTGGACAACCAGGGCGACGCCGACGGCAACGTCCTCACCGACACCCTCAACCTCAAGCGCCGCGCGGATGCCCTGCGCGTCACCGCCCACCTCTTCTCCGAACGCACTGACATCAGCCCTCACGTCCGTGCGCTCGCCGCCGCCGTCACCGACACACGCCTCAAGCCCCAGGACGCCACGTCGGACCGCACCGGGTGGGGCGTCGTGCTCGACGTGCCGGGCTACTCGCAGATGATCTACCCCGACGGCGGCGAGGTCTGGTGCTCCCCCACGTCCACCACCATGCTGCTCGGCTACTGGAGCCGGAAGCTGGGCCGCGCGGACCTGGAACACCCCGTGCCCACCGCCGCCGCCCATACCTATGACTGGGTCTACAAGGGCACCGGCAACTGGAGCTTCAACACCGCCTACGCCGCCAGCATGTCCAACGGCGCCCTGCACGGACTCGTCGCCCGCTTCGACTCGTTCGCCCCCGTGGAGCGCCTCGTCGCCGCCGGCATCCCCGTCAGCATCAGCATCGCCTACGAACCCGGAGAGCTTCCCGGCGGCGCCTCCCGGCGCACCGACGGCCACCTCATCGTCGTGAAGGGCTTCACCGACACCGGCGACGTCGTCGTCAACGACCCTGCTTTCGGCTCCAACGAAACCACCCACGCCACCTACCCCCGCGCCGAGCTGTGGCGCGCCTGGCAGCACTCCCGGGGCGCCGCGTACGTGCTGTGGCCCGCCGGCACCGCCCTGCCCGAGCAGGGGCTCGTCCCCCTCCCTTGAGCTGCGCGTCCGAATGCGGACACGCGACCAACGCAGCGCGGCGCGCAGTGTCCACTGGCCGGGGCGTCAGACACCCCGTCCCTTGACGTTCAGGCGTCCGTGCGCGACCCGACAAGACCTTTAGCCTTCAGTCCGCCTAAATTAGGCTTGATTTCGGGTCGCGGAATGTAAATACCTGCGACCGCGATTTTGATGTTCCCGCCGGTACTCCGGAACCGGGGACACGCCTGGAGGCAGGACCATGGAGCAGAAGCCGCTGCGGGACTTCCTGGAGATTCCCTACGACGAGCTGGAGGAACTCAACCTCAAGGTGAAGCGCCAGCGCATCAAGCGCGAGTCGCCGGACAAGGTTCGCGAGGAGCGGATCAAGTACCTGACCGACGAGAAGCGCATCAAGGCCGTCACCGTGTGCTTCACCGACCTGGAAGGTCGGCTGCACATGCTGGATTACGACAAGAAGTTCCTCCTCAAGAGCGCGGACAACCTCACCTTCGACGGCTCCTCCATCCGCGGCTTCTCCGCGCAGGCGGAGAGCGACCTGCGCCTGAACGTGGACTGGAGCGCGTTCTACTGGCTGCCGTCCGACATCTTCGGCCCCGGCAAGGTGCTCGCGTTCTGCGAGGTGCTGGAGCGCGACGGCACGCCGTACCACTCGGACATGCGCGGCCAGCTCAAGCGCGCCACCGAGCAGCTGTTCCAGAAGGACGGCACCGTGTTCCACGCGGCGCCGGAAATCGAAGGCTTCCTCTTCAAGAGCCGTGACGCCGAGCGCCACTACCACGAAGAGGGCAAGTTCGAGTTCATCTCCATCGGCGGCTACTACCACGCGCTGCCGGGCGACGGGCTGCGCACCTTCATCGACAAGGCCGCGGAAGCGCAGCGCGCCATGGGCTTCGAGAACGAGAAGGACCACCCGGAGGTGGCGCCCTCCCAGTTCGAGATGAACTTCTCCTACAGCGAGGCGCTGGTCGCCGCCGACCAGATCCAGCTCTACAAGCTGCTCTGCCGCCAGGTCGCCGCGCAGCAGGGGCTGACGGCCAGCTTCCTGCCCAAGCCCGTCACCGGCGTGAACGGCAACGGCATGCACATCAACATGTCGCTGTCGAAGAACAACAAGAACCTGTTCTACGACAAGAGCGGTCAGGACGGCCTGTCGGCCATGGGCTGGGAGTTCATCGACCGCCTCCTGAACAACGCGAACGACATCTGCCTGGTCCTCAACTCCAGCGTGAACTCGTACCGCCGGTTGGATCCGCACTACGAGGCGCCCAACCAGATCAAGGCCTCCGCGAACAACCGCGGCGCCATGGTGCGCATCCCGTTCGGCAACGAGCGCAGCGCGCGCGTCGAATGCCGTTCGGTGGCGCCGGACGCGAACCCGTACATGGTGCTCTTCACGCTGCTGAAGACCGGCCTGGAGGGCCCGCAGCCGCAGGAGGACGCGGAGACCAAGCGCAGCCGCACGCGCTTCCTGCCGGACAACATCTACGACGCGGTGCGCTTCTTCAAGGGCAGCCAGTTCATCGCGCAGACGCTGGGTGAGCAGGTGCAGGGCAAGTACGCGGAGCTGAAGGTGTCCTCCGCGGACCGTTGCCCCAAGCAGCTGGGAACCCGCGTGAAGGACGCGGAGATCCAGTTCCACCATGAGGTGACGAACCAGTACCTCTGGAACCTCTTCTAGAGTTCGCGGTAGCGCGCCTGGAGGAACAGGTAGGCGGCGTAGGCCACCAGGCCCGCCGCCACCACTCCCAGCAGCACGTCGCCCGCAGGTTGGCGGGCGACGACGGCCAGGGCCTCGCCCAGGCCCTTGGCCTCGCCCGGGTTCGCGTCCACGCCCGCGAGCACCAGGAAGCCGCCGATAACGGCGAACACCACGCCGCGCGCGGCGATGCCGAACTGGCACACCCGCTCCACGCGGTGCTGATGCGCCGCCGCCAGGCCCGTGAGCGTGAGCTTCTCCCGGAACTTCGCCTTCCACGCCGTGTGGAACTGCTTCAGCGCGAAGCCGACGATGCCCAGCCCCACCAGCACCACCAGGACGCGGCCGAAGGGCTGCTCCATCAGCGTCGCCGTCCAGCCCTGGGTGCCCTTACCCTTCCCCTGTGACGCGCCCACCACGGTCTTCACGGCGAACAGCGCCAGCGAGCCGTAGATGACGCCGCTCACGAAGTACATGGCGCGAGTGGCGATGCCCCTCGCGTCCGAGCCCTTGTCCTCCGTGTCCGCGAACGCCTGCGCGAATCTCCAGATGACGTAGCCGACGAGGCCCACGGCCAGGAGCGACAAGAGCACGATGCCAAAGGGCCCGTGCGCCACGGTGGCGACAGCGCCGTGGCTGTCCGTGGCGCGTCCGCCCTCGCCCGCCGCGAGCTTCAGCGCGAGCACGCCGATGATGGCGTAGACGCAGCCCTTGGCCGCGTAGCCCATGCGGCCCAGCTTCTTCGCCCACGGGTGGTTCGCGGCTTCCTTCGCGCCGCGCGACAGCCGCTCCATGCCCGGCCCGCGCATCACGTCCATCGTCGCCATGCGGTCTGCTCCTCCCGGCCTTCTGGACCGAAAGGACAGGGTGCGCATCCGGCGGCGCGAACGGACGCAAGGCGCTCCCCCCGGTTCCCCATCCGGACCGGGAGCAGAGGGCCCGGCTGGCTGGCCGCTCAGGGAGCGGCAGCGCCCGGGATTGGCACCCAGGTCAGCGCCTCGGGCGCCTCGGCGAAGAGCGACTTCAACGCGGGAACCTTCGCGTGGTGCCGCTTCATTTCGACCCACACGGTCGGGTGGCTGATCTGCAGGAGCGCGTCTCGCAGCAGCTTCAGACGCTTGGCGGACGCACCTGCGCGCTTCTCCGCGCAGTACTCCCCCAGCCTCGCCCGATACCCGTCGAAGGCCTGCTTACGAGCGGTCGGTAGGGGGACACGATTGAGTCCGAGCACATTCAGCGTGTACTTCGCCCGGGCCTCGTCGCGCGTCCTGCCCTTCGCTGTCACGACGAATTCAAAGGTGTTGAGGATGTCGAGCGTCAGCCACTGCGTGGCATCATCCTTGCGCGGGTCGAGGAGCACCGGCTTGCCGGCGGCAGGTTTCTTGAGCGTGGGCGCGGGCTGGCCCTTCTTGCGCTTGGGGTGGGCGAGCAGCGTGGGGCTGCGGCTCGTGCCGACGAAGACCGCGAACTGGTTGTTCTTCGGACCGTTGCAGGGACCGCACGCGTAGCAGTAGTTGTCCCAGACAAAGGCACGCTCCGGATAGAGATCCTTCGGCCAGATGTGCTCGACCTCGTCGGCCACGGAGTCTTCACAGTAGGAACAGCGCCGTGCGCCGGAACACATTCGCGTGAGAACCTCCTTCACGCTCGTGAAGGTCGCGTTCTTCTTTGCATTGTACCGGGAGAAGAGCCGCTTCGCCTCCGCGACGCGGGCGGTGTAGCCGCGAAGGGCGAGGACCTCGCGCTGATACGCCTTCAGCCGCTTCGCGACCTTCGTGTCGAGGCGCAATGGGGACAGCCGGATCATGCCTTCGGCTCCCGCGGCTCCGAAACGTACGCGACGGTCGGGGAGGACCGCCGCAGTTCCTGCTGCCGCGCCATCTCCTTCTTCGTCAGTCCGTCCGTCAGTTCTTTGGCGTTCAGGCCCGCGAGCTCATCGACGCGCGCCTGCGACGTGCGCGAGCGGGTCGTCCGCTGCAGACCAAAAGCACCGGTTCCGAAAGCCTCAAGCACATTGCCGAAGACAAGACGTTCCCGGTCGAGGCCAGTGAGGAACCGCGACTCCTCGTCAGCACCCGGCGCGGCGAGCTTGAACACGGTGCCAGACTCCGCCGCCTGGCAGACCAGCGGGCTGTGGGTCGTGACGATGAACTGGATGTTGGGAAAGTGCCTGCAGAACCAGGGGCCAATCTCCCGCTGCCAGGTCGGATGAAGATGTGCATCGACCTCATCAATCATCACGACGCCGGGCCGGGAGACGATACTCCCCGTCTTGTCGAAGAGCGCGAGCTTGGGGTACGCGAGCGAGAGCTGCCGGAGCAATTCGAACGTGATGCTGAGGACGGCACGGTACCCGTCGCTCAGGTTCTCCGCTGGCACGCGCGCCTTGGAGGCATTGCGGAACACGACCTCGTGCGGTGTGACTTCGTCGATATGCATCCCATGGGGAAGAAACCCGGGCTGGTTCACGAACGTGATCACCTTGTCCACGGTCACGGGTGCAGCGCTCGGTTTCCGCCGTCCTCCCGGCGTGTACTCGAGCAGCGCGAGCTCGCACAGCCACCTGAGACCGGACGTCAACGCCACCGACTCGCCGAAAATCGAGAGGTGGCGAGCCACGCGCGACTGCGCCTCAAGGAGCTTCTCCCACTCCCGGTCACCGCCGGTGAATCGGCGGAACGGCCCGTAGGACGCCGAGAACCATCCGTGCGGGCTCCACCAGATGTTCGACTCGGGCGGCGCGCCGCGCGTCCTCCACTGCGGGGACCCGACGACCCGCGGTTTGGGGTGACGGAGCACGTCGACGCCCACGCGCAGCGGCCCTTTCACGGTGGACCGGTCGGGAAGCCGATCCGCCTTCGGATCGGTTTCGACCCGGAGATGGATTTTCGCCGAACTGGTACCGAAGCGCACCCAGTCATTCCAGTTGAGGCGCAGCATGGGCGCCTCTTCCCATCCGACGAGCGCGAGTGCCGCGGCCCTCAGGACGGAGCTCTTCCCCACTCCGTTGTCTCCAATGAACACATGCCACCCGGCTCGTGGAGCCTTGGGCGGCAACTCCCAGTCGAGTTCCTCGATGCCGCGGAAGTTCCGGATGGAGATTCGGCTCAGGTACATGAACGGCACGATACCAGTGCATACGACGACAGGGATGCCCGACTGGCATTGTCGCTCAGCGCAGGGTGCGCACGGCCTGGACCACGCGGGGCCACTCCTTGGAGCGCGGGTCGATGAGCTCGAAGTGGCCCGCGCCCTTCAGGGGGACCAGGTGCACGGGGTCCTTCTGCTGGACACCCCGGGCGTGGAAGCCCTCGCTGACCTTGAGGGGGACGGTGTCGTCCTCGGTGCCATGGAGGAGGACCTGCGGCAGCTTCAGGGGCTGGAGCGCGGCGGGGGACGCCACGGCGTAGCGCTCCGGGACCTGTTCCGGGGTGCCGCCCATGAAGGTCTTCACGATGCCGTTGCCCAGGTCCAGCGCGGCGCCCTGCGCGAGGTCCAGCACGCCGGCCAGGGACACCACGCCCTTCAGCTTCAGCGGGGCATCGCGGTACAGCGGATGCTTCGGTGTGAGGCGGTGCCGCGCGGCGAGCCACATGGCCAGGTGTCCGCCCGCGGAGTGGCCCATGGCCACCACGTTGGAGAGGTCCAGCCCCAGCGACGGAGCCGCGCTCATCAGGTGGTCCGCCGCGGAGGCCACGTCCTCCAGGGTGCCGGGGAAGCCGCCGCCGTCCTGGCCCACGCGCCGGTACTCCAGGCTCCACGTCGCGAAGCCGCGCTTCGTCAGGTCCGCGCACAGGTGGCCCGCGTGCTCCAGGCCGTACTCCGCGCGCCAGAAGCCGCCGTGGACGAAGAGGACCACGGGGTGCGGGCCCTTGCCCTTGGGCTTGCGCAGCTCGGTGAACTGCTGCGGGGCTTCGCCATAGGCGATGCGCGCGTCCGGCGGCGGCTGCGGCGTTTCCAGGACCCACATGGAGCTCATGCCGCGCATCTTGGGAACGGGCGGCCGGGCACCGCAAGTCGCGCCGCGCCGCCGTGCGTGGAGGCCGGGGGCTCCGGTACGCTCCCCGCGTGCTTGAGGCGAATGAAGCGGAGCTGCGCATGGCCCTGGCCGAAGGCCTGCTCTCCCGTGAGGACGTGGACGCCCTGCGCGAGGAGGCGGGGCGGCGCGGAGTGTCCCCGTTGCAGCTCCTCGTGGAGCGGGGGCGGCTCACCGGGGATTCGCTCGTGTCGCTGCGCCGAAGCCTGGAGGTGGAGACGCCGCTCCCCGCGAGCAAGGGAGAGTCCCCGCGCGACAGCGCACCGCATGCACCTCCCATCGAGGAGGAACGTCCGCGCGACGGTGCGCCGCACGCCACGCCCGAGCGCGTGGCGCATCCGCCAGACACCGCCGACGACACGTTGCCTCCAGGCGCGGCCCCCGCCGCCGTGGTGGACGGTCCCGCGTTTCCGGTGCCGCACTGGACGCTCTACCGGCCCATTCGCTTCCTGGGTCAGGGCGGCATGGGGCGCGTCTTCCTCGCGCGGGACCTGCGGTTGCACCGCGACGTGGCGCTGAAGTTCGTTCGCGACGAGGACCCGGAGCTGTCCCGCCGCTTCATCTCCGAGGCCCGAGCCCAGGCCCGCGTGGACCACGAACGCGTCTGCCGCGTGTACGAGGTCGGTGAAGTCCAGGGCCGCGCGTACATCGCCATGCAGTACATCGCGGGGGCGCCGCTGCACACGCTCGCCGGCACGCTGTCCGTGGAGCAGAAGGCGCTCGTGCTCCGTGACGCCACGCTGGGCGTGCACGCGGCCCATCTGGCCGGGCTCGTGCATCGTGATCTCAAGCCCTCCAACATCCTCGTGGAGCGTGGCGAGGACGGCGCCCTGCGCCCCTACGTCATGGACTTCGGCCTGGCGCGCGATTGGTCCAGTGACGATGCCGCCACCGCCACCGGTACCGTGCTGGGCACGCCCCAGTACATGGCCCCCGAACAGGCTCGGGGCGAAGTCACCCGGCTGGACCGGCGCGCGGACATCTACAGCCTGGGCGCCACGCTGTACCACCTGCTCACCGGCCAACCGTCTGTCACCGGTGCCAATGGATTGGAGGTGCTCGGCCGCATCGCCACCCAGGAGCCTCGCCGTCCTCGGGAGCTGGACGCCGGGATTCCGGCGGACCTGGAGGCCATCGTCCTCAAGTGTCTGGAGAAGGACCGCTCGCGGCGCTACGGATCCGCGAGGACACTGGCGGACGACCTCACGCGGTTCCTCGAAGGCGACCGGGTGCTCGCGCGCACGGGCCCTACGTACCGCGTGCGCAAGTGGATGGCCCGTCACAGGGTCGCCGTCGTCGTCGCGAGCATCACCGGGTTCGCCGTGGCGGGCGCCGTGGGCCAGGGCGTGATGGCCCGGCGGGAAGTGTCTCGGCGCGAGGCCCTGACCCGGCGCTTCACCGAGGGCGTCGAACGCATCGAGGCCCAGGCCCGCTACTCCGGCCAGGCGCCCCTGCACGACACGCGGCCGGACCGCGAGGCGATGCGCGCCCGCATGCGTGACATCGAAGCCTCCATGCGCGACGCAGGTCCCGTCGCGGAAGGCCCGGGCCATTACGCCTTGGGGCGCGGGTTCCTGGCGCTGGGGGACGAGGAGTCCGCGCTCACGCACCTGGAGACCGCCTGGGCGAAGGGCTTCCGTGAGCCTCGCGTGGCGTATGCGCTCGCGCTGGTGCTGGGCCATCGCTACCAGCGCGAGCGATTGGAGGCGGACCGCATCCCGGACGCGGCCAGCCGCGAGGCGAAGCGGCGCGAAGCCTGGACGCACTCTCGTGACCCGGCACTGGCCTTCCTGGAGCAGGGCCGAGGCGCGGAGGTGCCCGCCCCCGAATACGCGGAGGCCCTTCGCGCCTTCCATCAGGAACGCTTCGAGGACGCGCTGAAGTCACTGGACGCGCTGGGCGCGCGGCTGCCGTGGTTCCACGAAGCGCCACGGCTCCGGGGCGACGTGCTGCTCGCTCGCGCCGTGCGCCATGCCCTGGCGAGTGAACGCGACGCGGCCCGGGACGACCTGGAGGCCGGACGGCGGGCCTACGACGCGGCGGCGGACATCGGCCGCAGTGTGTCCGCCGTGCACCGAGCGCGGGCGGAGTTGGAGCAGGAGGCCTTGTTCCAGGAACTGTCCGGCAAGGGAGACGTGCTGCCCGCGTACACGCGCGGGATGGAGGCCGTCTCCCGCGCGCGCACGGCGGCTCCCGATGAAGCGGATACCTGGGTGCTGGAGGCCCTGCTCCACCGGAGCCTTGCGCAGGCGAGCCTCAGCAGTGGAGGCGACGTGGAGCCGCTCCTCACACGCACGCTCGACGCGGCGAAGGAGGCGCTGCGGCTTGCTCCCGAGAAGGTGGAGGCGCGCCACGCGCTGGCCATGGGCTGGTGGCAGTGGGCCCGGTACCGTCAGGACCGGAACGAGGATCCGCGCGAACAACTGCGGGCCGCCGTCGCCGCCTTCGAATCCATTCCCGAGTCCTCGCGCGACTACGACTTCCACCTGGACCTGGGGCTCGTCTTCAAGGTGTGGGCGGATTCAGAGGACGGGCGAGGCGGGGACTCGCTGCCCTTCCGGCAACAGGCCATCGCGTCCTACCGACGGGCGTTGGCGCTGGACGCGAAGCGGCCGGATGCGTGGATCAACCTGGGCACGGCCTACGTGAACCGGGCCAACCATCCGCGCGCACCGTCGAAGGACGCGGACCTGGAGGAAGCTCGAACGGCGCTGGAGCGCGCGAGCACGCTCGACCCGGGGCACGTCGTCGCGTGGTTCTACCTGGCGGAGGTGCACCGCGCGCTCGCCTTGCGCCTGCGAGATCACGGCGGCGACGCGGGGCCAGGACTCGCCCGCGCGCTGGAGGCCTATCGCCAGGGAGTCGCCATCAACGCGAAGCTGCCGCCGCTCCAGAACGGCGTGGGCACCATCCTGCTCGACCAGGCCCGCGAGGCGTGGGACCGGGGAGATTCACCAGAGCCCCTGTTGGACCAGGCGGAGCAGGCCTTCATCCGGGCCATTGCCATCGCGCCCAAGGTCGGCTTCGCGCACAACAACCTGGGCGAGGTGCGCATGTGGCGCGCGACCTGGCGCCTGCTGCTCGACCAGGATCCCACCGCGAGCGCGAAGGAGGCACAGGCCGAACTCCAGCAGGCCACCACGTTGCTGCCCGGACTCGCGGAGCCATGGGCCAACCTGGGCCAGGTGCACCACACCGTGGCCGCGTACGCGCTGAGGCACGGGAAGGATCCACGGCCTGCGCTCGCTCAGGCCACGCAGGCGCTGGAGCGTGCGTTGAAGCACAACCCATCACTCGCACAGGCATGGCGCTGGCGGGGAGAAGCGCGGGCGCTCCAGGCTCGCGAGGAGGCCCGGCGGGGACAGAAACCAGACGCGTCCTTCCGGGCCGCCGCGAGCGACTTCCAGAAGGCGCTCGTTCTGGAGCCCGAGAACCTGGATCCACGCCTGGCCTACAGCGCGTTCCTTCGCGAGTGGAGCGCGACGGCCTCCGGTCCGGACGCACGAGCCCACCTCCAGCAGGGACTGTCCCTGACAGAGACCGTGCTCACCGCGCGCCCCCGGTGGAAGGACGCGAGCACCTTGCGCGATGATCTGCGTCGCGCACTCGCGAAGCTGCCACCGGAATGACGGCACCCACTGCGTGCCGTGAGGAGGCATTGCTCGAGCCACCGCGCATGACGGCCTGGCGCGGGTTGGTGAATGCACGGCATCTTCGCCGCTCCAGGTGTTGCCGCGCTGATGCAACGTTCATAGCGTCGGCGCATGCCGCTCGCCCTCTACGCCGGAATCGCCGTCTCGGACTACGCCACGGCTTGCGACTGGTACTCGCGACTGTTCGGCGGACCGCCCACGCTCGTCGCCACGCCCACGAAGGCGGTGTGGGATCTCGCGGAGCACCGGTCCATCTTCATCGATGAGCGCCCCGAGCACGCGGGCCACGCGAACCTCTCGATCTTCGTGGACGACCTGGACGGCCTCGTGGCCCGGCTCGCCGAGCGGGGGATCCACGCGGAGAAGCAGGAGACGTACAAAGACGGCGTCCGCAGGGCCACCTACCGGGACTCCGACGGGAACGAGCTCGGCTTCGGCAGCGCCCCCCAGCGCTGACCACCTGGAGCATTTCCATGAGCACAGGCAGGCCACCCTTTGGACCGCGGGTCTTCACCCCAGCGGACGCCGCTTTCGAGCAACGCGTTCGCGACAGCTTCGCGCGCCAGCGCGTCATGGACACGATTGGCGCGTCGCTGATCTCCGTGGCACCGGGCGAGGTCATCATCGAACTGCCGTTCCGGGAGGACCTCACGCAGCAGCACGGCTATCTGCACGCGGCCATCGTCACGGCCATCGTCGACAGTGCATGCGGTTACGCGGCGTACTCGCTGATGCCCGTGGACGCCGCCGTCCTGACGGTGGAGTACAAGGTGAACTTCCTCGCGCCCGCCGCGGGCCGGAAGTTCATCGCGCAGGGCCGGGTGACGAAGCCCGGCCGGACGCTCACGGTCACCACGGGTGACGTGTTCGCGGAGACCGATGCGGGCCTCAAGCCCATCGCGACCATGCTCGCCACGATGATGGCCGTGAGCCAGCGGGAGACTTCGGGCTGAGCTGAGTCATCCGGGGCAGCGTCGCCCAGACCTCCCCGCTCCCCACCTCCTGCCAGCGACCTTCCAAAACCTGTCCGACTGGAGGGTTGCGCGGAATAAGCAATCCGCTGGGTCCCGTAGAAGAGAGATGACTTCAGAAGAAGGAGCCTCCTGCGCCTCTGCCGAGCAGGGGGGCAGGCGCCGCGTCGCAAAGGACCCGACTCCGCGCTTCAAGGGAGCGGAGCGCGAGGTGCTTG
>NZ_RAWQ01000256.1:0-12199 GCF_003668965.1 Corallococcus sp. AB030 | reverse complement strand
CCTTGGGGGCGGGCTCCGTCTTGGCGGCGGGCGGAGGCGGCGGCATGGGCAGCGCCTCCTTCATGGGCTTCTCGTCGCGAGCCGGCGCGGCCTTCTCCACCGGAGGGCTCGCGGGGGCGCTGGACGACGAACCCCCACCCTTCTTGTAGAACGCCAGGTAGCTGCCGGCGCCCGCGGACACCAGACCCGCCAGCACGCCGATGTCCGCCACCAGCGCATACGTCTTGCCGGTGCTCTTCAGGTCCTCCGCGCGCGTGCTGCCTTGCGGCGCGGTCTTGAACGCGTCCGACTTGGAGGAGGCCTCCAGGCCGAAGTAGATGCCGCCCGCCAGGAGCGCCACGCCCGTGGCCAGCAGCACGTAGCCCGCGGTCTTGCGGCTCACGCCTCCGCCGCCAGCGAAGTGCTTCACCGGCTTGCCGTCGACGCGCGCCGCGTCCTGGCCGACGAGCCCCGTCAGCAGCGCCTCGGAGCCCGTGGCCATCGCGTCACCGCGCGGCACCTGGCCCATCGCGTACGCCAGGTTGTGGCCGTCCGCCACGTCCATGCGCAGGCCGGTGACGGTCAGGGGCGCGTTGCCCGGACCGCCGCGCACCAGCAGCGCCAGCACCTGCGGCACGTCCGCGAGCACGCCCAGCTCCTGCAGCGCCTGGTCCCGCTCCTCGTCGTCGGCGTTCTTCGCGATGCGCTCCACGAGCGCCGCGTAGCGCTGCTGCACCGGCAGCTTCGCGAGCGAGAAGGAGGACTCGCCCTCGCGCGCCCGGCCTTCCGTCACGGCGTAGCCCGGCGCCACCAGCGTCACGTAGTGGTCCGCGCGCGTCAGGCCGGTGAGCGCCAGCGGGGACACGCCCCGGTAGGTGCCGTCCACGAACACCTGCGCGGCGGCGGGCTGCGAGCTCACGTTCAGCGTGGCCTGCGCGCCCTCCAGCTGCGACTTGCGCTCCTTCTCCACGAAGGCGACTTCCTCGGGCGGGAAGAAGTTGGGGTTGAAGGTGGCGCGCGGATCCACCGCGAGCACGCCGCGCATCTCCAGCTCCGCGGCCTTGTTCTCCCCGTTGGCCACCTGCGTCGCGGCCTTCATCACCCGCGCGCGGCTGAGCAGCGGGAACGCGCGCGACAGGTCCGCCTGCTCGTAGGCCTTCACCGCCCTGTCGAAGCTCTGGAGCGCCTTCACGGTGTCCAGTTCGTCGTAGGCCTTGGCGCCGTCCTTGAACGCTGCGTTGCCCTCCACCGCCTTCGTCTGGCGCGCGGTCGCGCCCTGGGCGTCCAGCGCGTCCGACAGACGGACCAGCTCCAGCCGGCCGGAGCGGGCCACGGCCTGCTCCGCCCAGTGCGCCAGCGCCAGCGCCTCACCCTCCAGCGAGGCATCCACGGGAATGGCCACCACCGCCACGCGGGGGCCCGCCGCCGTCGGCAGCGTTCGCGGCATCAGCCGCAGCGGTACGTGTTGTTGCTGCGCGGCCGCGGGGCCCACGGCCAGCATTCCCACCAGCCAGCCACTGAGCGTCGCGTGCAGCGCGCGATTGAAAGGACGTCGCATCCGGTCTCCCTCGTTGCTGTGCGCATTACACGCACTGCGAGGCGGAACGCCAGCCTCGAAAGGGGTTTCAGCGACCCGCGGTGCTCCCGGTGGCCCGGGACGCGGGCCCTGGCGCCAACCCATGGAGGTAGTTGAGCGCGACCTTCAGCTGTGGATCCGCGAGCTTCGCCGTCACCGCCCAGTCCTTCAGGTTCGCGGGCAGGGTCCGGGGATGGGCGGCGACCTCCGACGTCGTCTGGGACGGCTCCGCCTTGAAGTGGCCCCGCAGGTCCTTCTCCCGGGGTGCGTCACTCCCCGGCTTCCCTGTGGAATCCTCCGGCACCAGGAAGTCCGGGGTGATGCCCTTCTCCTGGATGCTGCGACCCTTGGGCGTGTAGTAGCGCGCGATGGTGAGCTTCAGGCCGGAGCCGTCCTCCAGCTCGATGATGGTCTGCACGCTGCCCTTGCCGAAAGTCTGCGTGCCCATGATGACCGCGCGGCCGTGGTCCTGGAGCGCGCCCGCGACAATCTCCGACGCGGAGGCGCTGCCCGCGTTGACCAGCACCACCAGCGGGTAGTCCTTCTCCGTGTCGCGGTCGCGGCTCTTCTCCTCGGAGGCGTTGCGGCCGTCGCGCCCGCGCGTGGACACGATGGGCAGGTTGCCCGGCAGGAAGCGGTCGCTCATGGCCACGGCCTGGTCCAACAGGCCGCCGGGGTTGTTGCGCAGGTCCAGCACCAGGCCGTCCAGCTCCTTGCCGCCGTTGAGCGCGCGCAGCCGGTCCAGTTCCTTTTTCAGCGACTGGTCCGTGCGGTCCTGGAAGTTCTTCACCTTCACGTGACCGATGCCGTCGTAGAGCGCGCTCTCCACGGACACGATGCGGATGTGGTCGCGCAGGATGGCCAGCTCCCGGGGCGCGTTGAAGCCCGCGCGCATGAGCGTGAGCAGCACCCGGCCACCCGCCGGCCCGCGCATCTTCTGGAGCGCGCGGCCCAGGTCCATGCCCTGGGTGCTCTCCCCGTCGATGGCGAGCAGCTCGTCCCCGGCCTTGATGCCCGCGCGCGCCGCGGGCGTATCGTCGATGGGCGCCACCACCACCAGCCGGTCGCCCTTGCGCGCGATTTCGATGCCCAGGCCGCCGAACTCACCGGACGTGTCGATCTTCATCTCCCGGAACACCTCCGGGGGCATGAAGAGGGTGTGCGGATCCAACGTGTCGAGCATCCCCTGGATGGCGCCCTGGACGAGCGTCTTCCGGTCCACGCTCTCCACGTAGTTGTTCTCCACGTAGGAGAGCACTCGCGCGAACAACTCCAGCTGGCGGTACGCGGACTCCTCCCGGCCGGCCGCGTCCCCTGGCTTCTGCGCGAGCACGGGCGCGCCCCACAGCAGGAGCGCGGCGAATCCCATGCACCACGGCTTCGGGAAACGGATCACGGGAGCGCGTCCTCGGGGGTCGGGTGGAAGGGGCCGTCGCAAGGCCCCCGAGTCTACACCCGGCCCGCCGGACGATTCCCGCCCTTAGAGGCGAGCCCGGTCCGCGAAGCCCACCAGGTGGGACACGAACGCGTCCGGCCGCTCCATCTGCGGCACGTGGCCAAAGCCCTCCACCACATGCACCTCCGCCTGGGCGGGCAGGTGCTGCCGGTACCAGGCGAGGATTTCCGGGGGCAGGAGCCGCTCGCTGCCGCCCCAGAGGAAAAGCACCGGCATCTTCAAATCCCGCACCGCCTGGGGCGCGATGCTCGCCTGCGTCGCGAGCGCATCCGCCGCCAGCGCCTGCACCGTGGGCGTCGTGTAGAGCCTGCTCAGCGCCGGCGCGAGCAGCAGCGCGCCCAGGGGCGGCCGGTGGAAGAGCTTGCGCGTCAGGGCGCGGACATCCGCGCTCGACTTCACCGCGAAGTGCCCCAGCAGCGCCGCCAGCGCCTGCGGCGTCAGCTCCGCGCCCGCGGGGGCCACCAGCGCCAGCGCCTTCACCCAGGCGGAATGCTCGGAGGCCAGGTTGACGGCCATGGCGCCGCCCAGCGAGTTGCCCACCACGAGGGCGGGCGTCTTCACCACCTGCTCGAAGTAGGCGCGCAGCACGTCGAACTGGCCCTGCACGCAGGTGGGGCCGCCGCAGTACTCGCCAGAGAAGCCGTGGCCCGGCAGGTCCGGCGCGAGCACGCGGGAGAAGCGCTTCGCCAGCCCGAAGAACGTGCGCCCGAAACCGTTGGCGGACCCGCCCAGCCCGTGCACCAGCACCACCGGCGGACCCTTGCCCTGGCCCTCCAGCGCGTAGTGGTGCACCGCCTGCCCACCCACGTTCACCGTCTCCGACTCCACGCCCCGCGCCACCAGCACGCGGCGCATCGCTTCCTGCATCCCACCCATCAGGTCCACGCGAAGGCCTCCTTCCTCACCAACGACCGCTGCCCCGCACCTTCTAACGCCTCCGCATCTTGGACGCAGCGCATCAAACAGACAATGTCAGGGCGTCCCGGCGGCGGCGGTCGCGGGGGCGAGCCAGGGGGCGGGGTCGACGGCCTGCCCGGCGCGACGGACCTCGAAGTACAGGTAGGCGCCCTTGAGGGAGCCGGTGTCTCCCACCTCCCCCACCACGTCGCCCGGAGTCACCCGCGCGCCCACGGCGACGGCGATGGTGGCGAGGTGGGCGACCAGGGTGTGGAAGTCGTCGCCGTGGTCGACGATGAGCAGGTTGCCGTAGCCGCGCAGCCAGCCCGCGTAGACGACAGTGCCCTCGGCCACCGCGTGCACGGGGGTGCCCGCCGCGGCGCGGATGTCCACGCCCTTCTGCACGGTGACGGTGTTGAAGCGTGGGTTCACCACGCGGCCAAAGCCCACCTCCACGATGCCCGTCACGGGCCGGGGCAGCTTGCCCTTCAGGGCGCCGAAGCCGCTCGTCGCGGGGGCCTCGTGCAGGTCCACCAGCATGCGGGTGAGCTCCGCGTCCGCGCCTTCCAACTCGCGCACGGCGCGCTTCGCCAGCTCCGCTTCGCCGGCCAGCTTCCCCACCACCTCCTCCAGCGCCTCCTGCTGCGCCTGGGCCTGCTTCGACTGTTGCTGGAGGAAGGCCACGCGCTGCGACAGCGAGGTGTGCAGCCGCTTCAGCTCCAGCGTCGCCTGCCGCTGGAGGGTCGCCACGTGCTGCACGGTGCGCAGCAGCTCCAGGTCGCCCGCCATGCTGGCCTCCAGCGCGCGGGCGCGCCACATGAGCGCGGCGAAGTCGTCCGCGGACAGGAGCACCTCCAGCGGGCGGCGGCGCTGGAGCCGGTACAGGGTGCGCAGACGCGGGGACAGCCGGCGCAGCTGGGCGCGCAGGGCTTCGCGCAGCACGGCCTCCTCTCGCTCGGCCAGCGCGACGCGGCGGCGGAAGAGGTTCAGGTCGCCCTCCAGCGCGCGCACGCGGCGGCGGGAGAAGGCGGCCATGTCCTCCATCAGCTCCATGCCCTCCAGCACGGAGAGCTTCTTCGCCTCCACCAGGGCCAGCGTGGCGCGCTGCGCGGTCAGCTTCTCGCGGATGGCCGCGCGCTCCGCCTCCTCGTCCGGCTGGGCGAACGCGGCGCTCGCGCCCAACAGCGCCATGAGCCAGACGAGCCGTCTCATACGCGCAGGAAGCGCCCCACCGCGACGAAGCTGCCGCCCAGGCCCAGCGCGCAGCCGGCCGCGAGCAACTCCAGCGCGGTGCGCGTCTCCACCCACGGCGCGGCCACGCCCGGCCCCAGGAGGAACGCGAAGAGCGAGCCCAGCGTGGGCCCCAGGAGCCGGCCGAACAGCCACAGCCCGCCCACCGCCACCAGCGCGCCCAACAGCCCCTGCAGCAGTCCCTCCAGGAGGAACGGCGCCTTCACGAAGCGGTCGGTGGCGCCCACCAGCTTCTGGATTTCAATCTCCTCGCGCCGCGAATAGATGGCCAGCTGGAGCGTGGCCGCGACGATGACGATGGTCGTCCCCAGCACCACCACCAGCGCCACCAGCGCCCCGAAGCTCAGCGCGCGGGCGATGGCGGACAGCCGCTCCACCGCGGCCTCTCCGTAGTCCACGCCGGTGACGCCGGGCAGCGCGCGCAGCTCCTTCGCCAGGGCCGACAGCGCCGCGGGGGAACGACGCGCCTCCGGCACGCGCAGCTCCAGCGTCGCGGGCAGCGGGTTCTCCGGCAGCTCCGACAGCGCCTCACCCAGGTCGCCTAGCTCCTGCTTGAGCCGCTTCAGCGCCGCTTCCGGCGGCACCACCGTCACCTCGCCGTGGCTCAGCTCCACCACGCGCGTGTGGACGCCGTGCACCTCGTCTTCACCCAGCTGCGGCGCCAGGTAGAGCGTCACCTCCACCTCGCCGCCCAGCGACGCGAGCAGGTTGTCCACCACGTGCGACGCGCCCCGCGCCAGCCCCGCCGCGAACAGCGCGATGGCGATGGTGGACACGGCGATGAAGTGCACGAAGGGCGCGTGCTTCAGCCCCCCGGCCGCCGAGCG
This sequence comes from Corallococcus sp. AB030, assembly GCF_003668965.1. Taxonomy (NCBI): domain Bacteria; kingdom Pseudomonadati; phylum Myxococcota; class Myxococcia; order Myxococcales; family Myxococcaceae; genus Corallococcus; species Corallococcus sp. AB030. The sequence continues at coordinate 6,213 of NZ_RAWQ01000256.1, read as the reverse complement.
CCAGAAGTAGGCCACCTTCGACAGCACGCTCATACCAGCATCCGCCGCGCCGCCTTGACGCCGTCCTCGTCGGAGACGATGAGCCCGCGCTCCAGGCGCACCGTGCGCTTCTGGTAGCGCGACAGGAGCGTGGCGTCGTGCGTGGCCACCATCACCGTGGTGCCCCGGATGTTGATGTCCGTGAGCAGGTCCATGATTTCAACGGTGAGCGCCGGGTCCAGGTTGCCCGTGGGCTCGTCCGCCAGGAGGATGGTGGGGTCGTTCACCAGCGCGCGCGCAATCACCACGCGCTGCTGCTCTCCACCCGACAGCCGCAGGGGCAGCGAGTTCGCCTTGTGCTCCAGCCCCACGAGCTTGAGCATCCGGTGCACCTTCTCGCGCGCATCCGAGCGGGGCACACCCAGCACGTCCAGCGTGAAGCCCACGTTGTCCGCGACGCTGCGGTGGGGCAGCAGCTTGAAGTCCTGGAACACCACGCCGATGTTGCGCCGCAGGTACGGCACCGCCGACTCGCGGATGCGCGCGATGTTCTTCCCGCCCACCAGGATTTGACCCTTGGTGGCCTTCTCCCCGCAGAAGATGAGCTTGAGCAGCGTCGTCTTCCCGGCGCCGGACGGGCCGGTGAGGAAGACGAACTCGCCCTTCTCCACGTTCAGGTTGATGTCCTGCAACACCGGCGGATCGCCGGGATACGCCTTGTAGACGTGGAAGAACTGGATCATGTCCGGAGAAGCGCGAGGCCCTCCGGGCAGCGTACCACGCCCCCGGAGCCCGCCCAGGAACGGGCCGGGCGTCGCCGGAGGGCAGCACCGCGCGAGCGGCCTTAGGAGGGCTCGCCCTCGCTCGCCAGGTAGCTGAGGATGACCTCGTCCAGGCTCTTCTCGGAGATGAGGTCCTCGCCGAAGAGCGTCTCCACGCCCACCTCGTTGATCCGCGGCTTCTCCTTGAGGGCGCGCGCGGCGGCCACTTCCGGAGGCAGATGTGAGGCGGGGGCCACGACGGGAGGAGGCGGCGGCGTGGGGGGGCGCGGCTGCGCGGGCGCTTGCGGCGGCAGCTTCGGCTGCGCGGCCATCTCCGCGTCCGTCGCGAGCTGGCCGGGCTGATACGAACGGACCGTGGACTCGTAGTTGTCGTACACGCCGTTGATGAGGTTGCGCAGCATCTCCTTGTGCTGCTCCTCCATCAACTCGCGCACAACCTCCGCCAGGTTCTCCGCGTTGAGGATGTCCGCGTAGGACGTCTTCTTGGACGCGAGGATGTTCCCGCCCACGAACAGGTGGGTGATGATGTGGGGGTTGTTGACGCCCGAGTCCTCGGTCTGGACGTGGTAGACCTTCCCCTTGTGCTTGATGTTGTGATTGAAGCCAGTGACGGCTTTTTCGAAGGTTTTCGCCATTGCCGAGGTCGGGCACCGTAGCAGCGGGGTCCAGGCTTCACAAGGTAAGCGTCACGCGCTCCGCACCTCTTTTTTCGTGCGTGCCTGCCCGCTTCCCGCCGGTGTGCGTCCGCCACCTTCTGACACCCTCCGTGTACGGATCCACACGAGGGCACCGGCCTGGCGGGCATGGGCGGCTCTGTTGAAAAGCCGAAAGGCCCTGGGGTACGTAAACCCCTCTGACGATCGCGCCGTCAGTCCCTCCCTCCCTGCCGCGGCCGGAACACCACCGATGAAAAAGCCGGACACCATCGCGGAAAAGGTCCGCCTGCAGGATGCCCAGGCGCTCGCGCAGGGCTACTCGCCCGCCATCCGCGCCATGGAGATTGCCTCCATCATCGCGTTCGTGGGCCTGGAGAGCGTGCTCGTCTACAAGCTCTGGAGCACCCACCACACCGGGCCGTGGATGCTGATCCTGGCGGTGGTGCTGGGCTACCTGGCCGCGGACTTCGTGTCCGGCTTCGTCCACTGGATGGGCGACACGTGGGGCTCCACGGAGATGCCCGTTCTGGGCAAGGCGTTCATCCGCCCCTTCCGCGAGCACCACGTGGACGAGAAGGCCATCACCCGCCACGACTTCGTGGAGACCAACGGCAACAACTGCCTCGTGTCGCTGCCGGTGGCGGCGCTCGCGGTCGCCGTGCCGCTCGCCGGCCCGGGCTGGGTGTTCCTGGCCGCGTTCCTGGGCGCGATGATCTTCTGGGTGATGGCGACCAACCAGTTCCACAAGTGGTCCCACCTGGATGAGCCGCCCGCGATCATCAACTTCCTGCAGCGCGTGCACCTCATCCTGCCGCCGGACCACCACCGCATCCACCACACCGCGCCCTTCAACCAGTACTACTGCATCACCGTGGGCTGGATGAACCGGCCGCTGAAGATGATCCACTTCTTCCCGCTGATGGAGCGGCTCATCACCTGGGTCACCGGTCAGCTGCCGCGCCAGGACGACATCGGCACGGAGGCCGCCCAGGCGCTCGTCGCCGTGGACGGCGCCCAGGAGGTGCCGGTCATCCAGGCGGCCAAGGAGCTGCTCAAGTCCTCCGCCGAGGAGCCCACGGCGAGCGTCTCCACGCCCCCCGTGCGCTGAAGGCCGGGCCCCAGGCGGCAAGGCCGCCTAGAAGCGCAGGTCCACCTGCTCCGCGGAAGGAATGGGGCGCCCCAGGAAGCGGGCCCCCACCTCCACGAAGCGCTCCGGCACGTCGGTGACGAAGAAGGCGTGCTCGGGCGCGCCCACGGACGCTGGCGCCAGCAGCCCCTTCTCCTCCAGCAGCTGGGCCACCGCCTCCGCCGTGGCCTCCGCCGAGTCCACCAGCGACACGTGCGGCCCCACGACCTCGGCGATGACGCCCTTGAGCAGCGGGTAGTGGGTGCAGCCCAGCACCAGCGTGTCCACCCCATCGCGCGCGAAGCCGGCCAGGTACTCACGGGCCACGAGCAGCGGCACGTCGCCGTTCGTCCACCCCTCTTCCGCCAGGGGAACGAAGAGCGGGCACGCCGTCGCCTTCACCGCGATCTTCGGGTTGCCCGCCTCCAGCGCCCGCTGGTACGCGCCGGAGCGGATGGTGCCCGGTGTTCCGATGACGCCCACCCCGCCGCCCCGGGTGCGCTGGAGCGCCGTGCGGGCCCCGGGCTCAATCACGCCCAGCACCGGCACCGGCAGCGCGGCCTGGAGGGCGGGCAGCGCCGCGGCGGAGGCGGTGTTGCACGCCACCACCAGCAGCTTGATGCCGCGCTCCAGCAGGAACTCCGCGTTCTTCAGCGAGTAGCGCGTCACCACCTCGCCGGACTTGGTGCCGTAGGGCACCCGCGCGGTGTCTCCCAGGTAGAGCGTGCGCTCGTGAGGGAGCCGCGCCATGAGCGCCTTGAGGACCGTGAGCCCTCCGATGCCGGAGTCGAACACGCCGATGGGACCGTGGCTGTCTTGCCGCATGGGGTGAGTCCCTATCACGTTTGATGCCAACGCCCCCCGCACCGCCCGCCTGCCCCCCAGAACGCACGAAGGGCCGGAAGCCTGGAAGGCCTCCGACCCTTTCATGCCGCCCGGCCCGGGTGGGCCTTGGCGACTACTGCACGCGGTCGAGCGGAGCGATGGCGGCCTCCGCCGCGCTCGGGAAGTCGTGGGCGTAGACGCGCAGGCTCAGCATGTCCGCTCCCCGGGGCGAGATGTAGCGCCGGCCGTTCGTGCCGTTCGCCTGCAGCGACACGAAGTACTCACCGGGGCGCAGGAACTCGAAGACGGCCGGGGACTGGCTGCAGGAGAACCACTGGCCGGCCTCTCCGTAGACCCACTCGTTGGTGTGCACGTCCTGGAAGTTGATGCCCACCTCGCTCACGCCGGCCTGGTTGCAGTTGAGCTTCGTGTTGCCTTCGTAGAGCTGCCAGCCCACCGCGGCGCCGCCAATGGCCCAGGTGTTCGCCGTGATGGAGGCCGGGATACCCGCCTGCGAGGTGAAGCCGCCACCGTAGTAGTAGAGGGGCCGCTCGAACGAGTCGACGCCCACGATCTCCAGGTAGTGCTGCCCGGGGGCGAACTCCGGCGTCTCGATGTAACGACCCTCGCTGCCCTGGTTGCAGTTGAAGCGCCCCCACGGGCCGTCATCCACGCGGGCATCCACATAGGCCACCCCGGCCTGGCCGCAGGAGGGGTAGTACGAGCCCGCCTCCGTCGGGAACAGCCAGTTCACATAGGCGTAGGCGGTGGAACCCGTGCGGCCCGTGTTGAAGTTGATGGGCACCGCCGTGTTGCCGTCCACCGAGAAGGTGCCGCGGTACGAGTAGACCGCCACGCCGTCGTAGTCCACCGCCTGCGCCGTGAACGAGTACGTGCCGGGCGCGAAGTCGTGCAGGACGATGCCGTCGAAGCCGTTCGCCGAGCAGGGGTACTTGCCGTCACCCTCGAGGATCTCGCCGTCGATGTAGATGTCCACACCGTCGATGTCCCGCATCTGGCCGCAGGTGGCGCCATCGAAGCTCCACGACATCCGGACGTCGCCGGGGTAGCGGTTGTCTTCGATGATGCAGCCAGAGAGTCCTGAGGAGAGGCAGAGGAATGCGGCGAGCGTTCTCGCGTTCATGGTGGGCATCCGTGGTTCGGTTTCGGGAAGTTGAGGTCGTCGGCCCGTAACAACCCTCCAGACGACCAGCCCCGGGAATTATTCAGTGCCGTCCAAAGCAACCGGGCGTCGTAAGCATGTTTGACCCACCCGAGGACGGAATGTTACGCGCTGGACCCCATGATACCCCACCTGCCACTGGCCTTTGGCGCCATGAACTACGTGGAGATCATCCGCGACGCGTCGTTCATCGAGCTCGCGGTGCTCCTCCTCCTGATGGGCGTCTCGGTCGCCTCCTGGGCCCTCATCGCCATGAAGGCCACCCAGCTGTCGCGTGCCCGCGCCCAGTCGCTTACCTTTCTTGACACGTTCTGGAAGGCGTCCCGGCTGGAGGCCATCTATCAGTCCGCCCAGAAGCTGGAGGGCTCGCCGCTGTCGAAGGTGTTCTGCGCGGGCTACGAGGAGCTGAGCAAGCTGGCGCAGACGGACAACAAGGAAGGCGCCGAGGCCGCGATGAGCGCCAAGCTGGGCGGCATCGAGAACGTGGAGCGCGCGCTCAACCGCGCGGCCACGGCGCAGATCACGGAGCTGGAGAACCGCGTGTCCTTCCTGGGCACGGTGGGCGCAGCGTCTCCGTTCGTGGGGCTGTTCGGCACGGTGATTGGCATCCTGGGCGCGTTCAACAACATCGCGGAGCAGGGCAACGCCACGCTGGCCACGGTGGCGGCGCCGGTGGGCAACGCGCTCTTCGCCACTGCGGCGGGGCTGTTCGCGGCCATCCCGGCGGTGGTCGCGTACAACTCGTTCGTCAGCCGCATCAAGGTGTTCGACACGGAGATGTCCAACTTCTCCGCGGACTTCCTCAACATCATCAAGCGGCACTTCTTCCGCTAGGGGACCCGTCACATGGGCATGGGCGGAGGCAAGGGCGGTGGTGGCCGCACCACGATGAGCGAGATCAACGTCACGCCCATGGTGGACGTGATGCTGGTGCTGCTCATCATCTTCATGGTGACGGCGCCCCTCATCCAGCAGGGCGTGAAGGTGAATCTCCCGGAGACCAAGGCGGCCCCGGTGGAGGCGACGGAGAAGAAGGTCGTCCTCTCCATCGACGCGGGGCGCAAGGTCTACATCGGGGATGCGGAAGTTCCGCTGGAGGAGCTGGAGACGAAGCTCGCCGCCAACGCCAAGGCGCAGGCGGACAAGGAAGTGTACCTCCACGCGGACCGCGACGTGCCGTACGGCGTGGTGGTGGAGGTGATGGCCGCGGCCCAGCGCGCGGGCATCGCCAACGTGGGGATGATCACGGAACCGGCCACGGGCTCCAAGGCGTCCAACTCCGGCAAGGCCGCCCCCGCCCCGTCCGGCGCCAAGGGCAAGCCCAAGGAGGCGAAGCGCTAGCCCATGAGTTCCGCGGTGACCCACAGCCTGCTGGTTTCACGGCCCACACGGCTGTCTCGCTTCCTCGTCGTCTCCGTGGTCGGGCACGTGGCGGTGGTCGCCGCGGCGCTGCTGTACGCGGGCTTCTCGTCCGCGCCGAAGGTGAACCTGGACCAGAAGCCCATCAACGCGTCGCTGGTGCGGCTGGGCAAGCCGCGTGACCCCAAGCTCCTGCCGCGCAAGGAAGTGGCGCAGCCGCCGCCCAAGGAGGTCGTGGCGAAGCCCACGCCCACGCCGCCCGCGGAAACGCCCGCGCCCTCCCCCGCCGCCGTGGCGGTGCCC
>NZ_RAWQ01000255.1:0-12486 GCF_003668965.1 Corallococcus sp. AB030 | reverse complement strand
CGGCGGGGGCCGGTGGGGACGCTGGCGAGGACGGGCACCGCGAGCGCGGACTCCAGGGCCGCGGGGTCGGTGACGCCCGGGTGCAGTGACTTGCTCGCGAAGGCCAGCGCGACGCCGAACGCCAGCCCCAGCACCACGCTGACCGCGAACACGTCCGGCTTCGCGGGGCGCACGGGCAGGCGCGTCACCACGGGCACGTCGATGATGCGCGCGTTGGTGATGGTGCTCGACTTGAGCACCCGGTACTCCTGGGCCTTGTTGTTCAGCTGGAGGTACAGCTCGTTGGCCACCTTCACGTCGCGCGTGAGCTGGGCGGACACCCGCTCCGCGTCCGGGATGCCCTTGAGCCGGGTGTCCAGCGCGGTGCGCTCCGTGCGCAGGCGCGCCAGCTTGCGCTCCGTGGCCAGGAGCAGCGGGTGGTGCTCGGTGAAGCGCTGGCGCAGCTCCGAGCGCTCCATCGCGAGCGTGGAGATGTCCTTGTCCAGGTCCGCGCTCCGGTTGAGGACGGCCTGCACCTCCAGTCCCAGGTCCACGCCGCCCTTGCCGGCGCGGTAGTCGCGCAGCGCGGCCTCCGCCTGCTCCAGGCCCTGGCGCAGGCCGGGCAGCTGGCTGTCCAGGAACGACAGCGTGCGGCCCGCGTCGTCGCTGCGGCGCTCCACGTTGGAGCGCACGTACGTGTCCGCGATGGCCTGGAGCGTGGTGGTGGCCATCACCGGGTCGGGCCCGTCCAGGGTCAGGTTGAGCACGCCCGTGCCGGCGCCCTTCTCCCCCATGCGCAGCGTGCGCTGCAGCTCCTCCACCACCGCGAGCTTCGAGCGGCGCATCACCTGGAAGCGCGTCCCAGGCCGGGCGTGCAGCTCGGTGACGAACAGCTCCACCTCGTGCGGCGCGCGCGCTTCCGTCTGGGCGCCGGTGCCCACGGTGCCGTTGAGCACGACGCGGCCCTCCGGGCCCCACAGCGTGTACGCGCCGTCCGCCTTCGCCACGAGCGTGAGCGGCAGGTCCTCCCACTCCGCGGGCACGTTCAGCCGCTCCACCTGGAGCGTCTCCCCGCCCCAGGCGTACGAGGCCCCGCCCCACCACGGCACCGCCGCCAGGTCCGGGCCCGGGTGAGCCCGGGCATGGGCCGCGCCCACCACCGGGAAGTAGCGGGGCTCCACGCTCACGCCCAGGTGCAGCGCGTCCGCCACGCGCCCCAGGAGGGCCCTGGAGCCCAGGACCTCCATCTCAGGGGCCGCCTGGCTGGGCACGTCTGGAATCAGCTCGTCCAGCTGGCCCAGGCTGCTGCTCTTCTGCTCGATGCGCAGGATGGCATTGGCCCGGTACACCGGCGTCGTGGTGAGCAGGTACAGCACGCCCAGGGCCAGGGCCAGGGCGACGGACGCCGCGATGGTGCCGCGGCGCTCCCCCAGGATGGCCAGATACCTGCCCAATCCCAACTCATCATCCTGCGTGCCGGGGCCTGGGCGGGGCGGCGTCACGCGTTCGGGGGTGCTCGTCATGGGTTGTCGATGATGATGGTTCTGTCTCCGATATCCACTGCCTGCCAGAGCAGCTGAACTGTTGGCTGGATTTGCTGGATGATGCGATTCCAGCGCGTCAAGTCGTGCGCGGAGACGTAGACGACGTCGCGAGGTTGTAATTGGAACTGTGTCGCCAGCAGCAGCGCGTCCGGCGACTTCGCGTCCAGCTTGAAGATGTAGGGCCGCTCGAAGCTGCCGCGGATGACATACACGCGGCCCGGGTTGGAGGTGAGCGGGTCGAAGCCCTCGGTGTCGCCAATGGCTTCCGCCAGCGTCATCCGTCCCTTCACCATCACGCGCGAGGACGGTTTTCGGACCTCGCCCAGCACGAAGACCTTGTTGCGGCTGCGGTCCGCCACGTTGACGATGTCGCCGTCCTGGAGCAGCCAGTTCTGGCTCACGTCCCCCTGTTCGTAGAGGGCCTGCAGGTCGAGCGTGAAGGTGGTGCCGCCCCGGCTGAGGGTGACGGCGCGCAGGTCCGCCTCCGTGGAGAAGCCTTTCGCCTGGGCGATGGCGTCCTGCACGCGCAGGGGCACGTCGGTGACGGGCAGGGTGCCGGGGGCCACCACCTCGCCCGTCACCTGGACCTTCTGGCCGCGGAAGCCCACCACGCGCACGTCCAGCTGGGGCTTCTCGATGACGTTCGCCAGCCGCTGCGTGAGCAGCTCCCGGATCTCCCGCAGCGTCTTGCCCGCCACGGGGAGGTTGCCCACGTGGGGGTAGAACATGGTCCCGTCCGCCGCCACGGGATTGCCTACGGCCTCCGCGGGGCGGAACTCGCCGGCGGGGATGGTGAGCTCCGGGTGGTCCCACACGATGACGCTCAGCACGTCGTGTGGCGTCACCCGGTAGTCATAGTCCGTGGCCACCCGCGCCAGCGGATCCACCAGGGGCGCGGGCCGCGCCTGCCGGCGCTCCTCCATCTGGTGGCTGAGGAGGGACGCATCGATGGGGAGGATTTCGTAGGCGCCGTCCGCGCCGGCATCTGCCTTTCCCGCGTAGCGCTCCCGGAAGGCATCCTCGTCCATCTGCATTCCCGGGCCCCAGGCGCATGCGCTCAGGCAAGACACCGCGGCCAATAACAGGACGTGTTTCATGGGCGGGCAATCTTCCGAAGGAAGCGTGCGAGCGTAAGCCCGAACAATGCCAAATGTCTGGAAGACGCTACGCCTCGCTGGCGAGGTGACACATGCCCTGCCCTGGGGGGCTGGAGTGGCGCGAAGCGCTGGAATCAGGACATCCGCGCTGCACCCCGGGGGGCGGTGACGGACCCCGGATCCATTCACATACCCTCAGGCTGTCTCGGGCGTTGTCGGGCCCGCTCGTTTCCGCCCGGGGGGGAACCCATGAATCCAGTGGCACCGTGGAGAGCCGTCCTCGTCCCTGACGGAGGCCAACGCGCTGTTTCGTCTGACTACTTCCGCTCCGAGCAGCACCTGCGCGCGGAAGGGGTGACGCACAGCCTCATCGTGGAGGATGGGGAGGGGCGGGCCCTCCGGGTGCCGCTCATCGTGCGGCCCATCGAAGGGACGCACTACCGGGACGCGGTTTCTCCGTATGGGTTTCCCGGGGCGGAGTTGAACGGGCTCTCCGAGGTGCCAGTGGACGGAATCGACTGGCGGGGCACGGAGCTGGTCAGCATCTTCCTGCGCGACCGCATTGGCGGGCCGTACTGCTTCGCGGGCGGCCGGCTGCGCACGGAGGTGTGTCTCATCGACCCGAAGCTGCCGGTGAAGTTCCGCAGCGACCACGGCGCGGACATCCGGCGCAACGCCCGGCGCGGCTACGTCAGCGCGGCGGTGCCGGTGAAGGACTCCACGCAGGAGCAGCGCGAGGCGCTCAAGTCCATCTACCGGCAGACCATGGACCGCAACCAGGCCGGGGAGCGGTACTACTTCAGCGAGGACTGGTTCGAGGAGGTCTTCACCTGCCCCTTCGCGTGGCTGGTGACGACGCGCGCGCCGGACGGGGCGGTGGCCTCCTCCGCGCTGGTGGTGCTGAGCGACGGGCTCCTGCACAACTTCATTGGCGGCACGGCGGACGCGTACCTGGTGCACTCACCGGCGAAGAACGAGTTCCCGGTGATGGTGGAGCTGGCGGAGAAGCTGGATGCCTCCGTCCACCTGGGTGGCGGCGTCCGGCCGGGTGACGGCATCGAGCGGTTCAAGCGCGGCTTCGCCAACGCGATGTCCCAATTCTACACGCACGACCTCATCTGCGACCCGGAGGCATACGCACAGCTGTCCCAGGGGCACGCGGGCGAGGACTTCTTCCCCGCCTACCGCGCGCCCCGTTCCTGACGTTCTTGTGTGCCTGAGGGGTTCCCATGGTCCTGTCACTTCCCCAGCTCCGCGATGTCGCGGAGGCCCGCTTCACGTGTCTCACGGAGCGGGAGCTCGCCGAGCGCCGGCGAGAAGAGGGCGTTCGCGTCATCTCCCACCGGGGGCATTACTGGGAGCAGTCGGGGGCGCCCGGCTTCTTCCAGCCGGTGCACCTGCTGGCGCGGCTGACGCCGGACGAGGCCACGCCGCCCACGCCGCTGGCCTGGGGCTACCGCGCGGCGCTGACGCCGGAGACGGCGAACGTCGCCACCGGCAAGGTGCCCGTGGTGCGGCTGAAGGACCTGGACACCTATGACATGAGCCGGCTGAACTCGAACCGGCGCAGCAAGCTGCGCAAGTGCCAACGCACGGTGCGCATCGTCCAGCTCACGGGGCCGTCGCTGCTCTTGGAGCAGGGCTATCCCGTGGTACGGGACGCGCTGACGCGCACGCAGCACAAGAAGATCCCCACGCTGGACGAGTACCTCAAGGGCCTGCGGCAGTACTTCGCGTCCGACCACTGGTGCGTGCTGGCGGGGATGGTGGACGACAAGCTGGGCGGCTACCTGGACGGCTACATCGTGGACGGTGTCGCGTATGGCTTCAGCGCCTACTACGCGACATGGGCGCTGCCGACGAACATCTCCACCGGCCTCATCTACGAGTTCGCGCAGCTCTGCCGCAGGCTCGGGGCCCGGACGCTGGTGGGCGGACTGCATGCCCGTGAAGCGGCCCAGCTCGAACAGTTCAAGGACGAGCTGGGCTTCGTCGTGGATCCGGTGCCCATCCATTGGGGCATGAACGCGCTGGCGCGCGCCTTCATCCGCTGGCGCCGCCCGCACGCGTACTACCGGCTGACGGGGCAGGCCTGACGGGCTACGGCGTCATCACGACCTTGATGCAGCCGTCCTCCTTGTCGCGGAACTTCTTGTAGAGGGCGGGTGCGTCAGCCAGCCGGGCGCGGTGGGTGATGAGGCGCGTGGGGTCGATGGCGCCGGATTGGATCTTCTCCAGCAGCGGCCGGGTGTAGCGGTGCGTGTGCGTCTGGCCCGACTTCATGGTCAGGCCCTTGTTGACGAAGGCGCCCATGGGGACCTTGTCCAGGAAGCCCACGTAGACGCCGGGCACGGAGAGGCTGCCGCCCTTGCGGCAGCAGTGGATGGCCTGGCGCAGCGCGTGCGGCCGGTCCGTGGCCAGCTTCACCGCCGCCTTCGCCTTGTCGATGACGGCGTCCAGGCTGCCGGTGCCGTGGGCCTCGGCGCCCACGGAGTCGATGCAGCGATCCGGGCCGCGGCCGCGGGTCATCTCCTTGAGGGTCTCGTAGACGTCCTGCTTCGTGAAGTCGATGGTCTCCGCCTTGCCCCAGGACTTCGCGAGCGCCAGGCGCTCCGGCACGTGGTCGATGGCGATGACCCGGCCCGCGCCGAACATCCACGCGCTCTGGATGGCGAACTGGCCCACGGGACCGCAGCCCCACACGGCCACGGTGTCGCCCTTCTCCATCTCGCAGTTCTCCGCCGCCATGTAGCCGGTGGGGAAGATGTCGGTGAGGAAGAGGACCTGATCCTCGGTGAGGCCGTCCGGAATCTTGAGGGGACCGACGTCCGCGTACGGCACGCGCACGTACTCCGCCTGACCGCCGGAGAAGCCGCCCAGCATGTGCGAGTAGCCGAAGAGGCCGGAGGGCGAATAGCCCATCACCTTCGCGGCCATCTCCGCGTTGCGGTTGGAGCGGTCACAGAGGGAGAAGAGGGTCTTCTGGCAGAAGAAGCACTCGCCGCACGCGATGTTGAAGGGGACGATGACCCGGTCGCCCTTCTTGAGCTTCGTAACGCCGGAGCCAATCTCCATCACCTCGCCCATGAACTCGTGGCCCAGGACGTCACCGCTCTTCATGGTCGGCATGTAGCCGTCCAGGAGGTGCAGGTCGGAGCCGCAGATGGCGGTGCGGGTGACGCGGATGATGGCGTCGCGAGGGTCTTCAATCTTCGGGTCGGGGGCGGACTCGTAACGGACGTCGCCGTGGCCATGCCAGCAGATGGCTTTCATCGGGTGTGGCTCCTTGGATGGGAAGAATGGCTTTGGAGCAAAGCTGGGGACTTGGAACGTGCACGGCCAACGTTCGAGGGTTGCCGCCGCCTGGCTGGCTGGCGCTCGGAAGGGGTGAATCGGCGTCCCGGGATGCAATGGGATCCCTGGCCGATGCAAAAAGGGGGTGTGACCTCCGCACCCGTCCTCGACTTCGGCCGTTACCTGGGCACGCCCCTTCAGCGAGTGGAGGTGGAGGGGCTCGTGCTCACGGAGAGCACGTATGCACCGGGCGTCCAGTTGCCATCCCATGGACACCGGCACGCCGGCTTCCGGCTCACGCTGGAGGGGGGCTTCACGGATGTGGTGGAGGGCCGCGCGCGGGAGTGCACGGCCCGCTCGGTCGCCTTCCAGGCGCCCGGGCTGGAGCACGCGCAGCGCATCCGGGACGTGCGCACGCGCACCTTCAACATCGACTTCTCGGAGGCGTCCTGGCGGTCGCGGAGCGCGCTCGTCGCGCGGTTGGATCCGCGGGTGGACCTGACGTCGGTGCGGCTGGCCACGCTGGGGGCGCGCGTGTACCAGGAGTTCCGGCGCGCGGATGACGTGGCGGCGCTGGCCATCGAAGGGCTGACGCTGGAGATGCTGGCGGAGGCGGTGCGCGCGTCGGCGCCGGTGCGGACTTCGGGCCCTCCGGCGTGGCTGGGGCGCGTCCGGGAGCTGCTGGACGCGGTGCGAGGGCCTCCGCCCACGCTCGCGGCGTTGGCGCGGGAGGCGGGGGTGAGCCCGCAGCGGTTGGGGCGGGCCTTCCGCCAGGCCTGGCGGTGCAGCCCGGCGGAGTACCTGCGCCGGTCGCGGCTGGAGCGCGCGGGCAGGGCGCTGCGCGAGACGGAGCGGCCCCTGGGCGACATCGCGCTCGATGCGGGCTACTGCGACCAGAGCCACCTGACGCGCGAGTTCCGCCGGCGTCTGCACCTCACCCCGGCGGAGTACCGGCGGTTGGCGGGACGTGCATCCGGTTCCACGCGGTAGGTTTCGTCCAAGACGGCAGGGGGCGGGCGGTCCTATCTCCCGGCCATGACCCTGCCATCGCATTCCTTCCGCCGCACCGTGGCGCTCCTGTGCTCAGCGCTGATGTGGAGCGCCTGCGCGGGTTCCCGGCCCGTCCCGGCGGCTCCGGAGCTCGCCGTGCGCCGCGTGGACTCCGGACGCACGCAGTGGGTGCTGCGTCCGTCGGAGTCGTACGACGCGCTGTGCCTGTTGAACCTGCTGCGAGGCGACGCGTTCTACACGCGCTTCCATCCGGCGGAGTTCCAGCGCTTCTCCGCGCTGCTGGGGGCGCGGGAGCAGGCCGCGCTCGCGCACCTCACCGAGCGAATGGCGAAGCAGGGCGGCAAGATGGTGGGGCCGTTCCTGACGCTGGTCTTCTCCGTGACGGAGGCCACCACGGTGGAGGACCTGGCGGCGACGGTGGCGGACGATGCCGCGTGGAGCCGGATGCGCGCGGACTTCCTGGCCACGTCGTATGGGAAGGAGGACGGCTTCGCGGAGATGGAGGACGTGCGCGGGGACCTGGGCGTCCTGCTGGCGTTCCTGGAGCGCGTGGAGTTCCCCCGCATCTGGCGGGCGGAGTACCTGCCACAGGTGGAACAGGCCATCGCGGGGCTGGCGGCGAAGGTGGCGCCGCACGACGTGGTGGGCTGGGACGAAGCGGTGCTGGGCAGGAAGCTCCAGGTGGCGGCGTTGAGCGCGCACGTCCTGAAGTTCGCGAAGCCGCACGGCATCCGGGTGACGGGGTGGAACTTCCTCACGGACGCGACCTATCCCGCGGACGTCACCGTGAAGACGGCGGTGCATGAGTTGCTGCATCCACCGTTCACGCGCGAGGGAGAACTGGACGCGAAGCTGTCCGCGCTGGAGGCGGACCCCTACTTCCAGCGGCTGGTGCGCGAGCATGACCCCGCGTTCGGCTACACCACGGCGCGCGGCCTGACGGAGGAGGACTGCGCGGAGGCCATCGACGTCTACGTCAGCGAGCGGGAGGGCCTGCTGCGCAACAGGGAGGGCCGTCCGCTCACGGGGGCGGAGTTCTTCCGCGGCCACGACGACGGCCTGCACGTCCTGGCCTTCGTGCTCTACGAGGAGCTGAAGCGCGCGGGCCCTTCACGCGCGGGGACGTACGAGGCCTTCCTGCTGGGCCTGTTCGAACGCGGCGTGCTCGAGCCCGGCGGGTTGGAGCGCCGCTTCCGCGCCTCCCCGGGGCACTACTCCGTGAAGGCGCTGGGCGAAGCGGCGGCTCCGTGACGACTCAGAAGCACTCGCGCGCGTCGGTGAAGGCCGGGCAGTACGTGTCCACGCCATTGCACGAAACGCCGCCGCACACCTTGGAGTTCAGGGGTTGCAGCGTGTAGGCGTTGAAGCCCGTGCAGCTCACGGCCGAGTTCGTCGACTCGCAGAAGAAGGACACGGTCGTCGGCGAGGGACAGTTCTTCCACTGGCCGTCGCACATCACGGCCTGGCCCTCCACGGCCTCGCAGTGGTTGCCCGAGCAGGACACCGACGTCCCGCCAGGACACGACGCCGTGCAGACGGCCATGGCCGTGACCTCGGACCCTTCCTGGGGCTGGAGCATTTCCTCCGCCTCCATCGGGCCGCCACACGCCACCGTCTGAAGGCCCAGCACCGCCATCGCAACGAACAGGAGACGCTTCATCAGACTCCTCCGGGTTTAAGTTGGAAAACGCAATATACCGGAAGAGTCCTGCGATTCACCCCGGCATCACGGCGGGGTGTCCTGGGTGGTGGTCTTGTCCAGGCGCTCCTGGAGGGCCTTCCAGCCGCGGTTGCCCGCTTCACGCGCGCGGTCGAGCGTCTCGCCCGCGCCCTGGGCCACCTGCTCCGGGGAGAGCGCCGCCGTGCGCTGGCGCACCCGGTCCATCCAGACGAGCGGGGCGTAGAGCTGCTTCGCCCGCTCCGGGCCCAGCAGCACGGTGAGCACGTGCTCCAGGCCGCCTGCGCGCGCGAGCAGCGTCCGGCCCAGGAGCAGCGTCGCGCGGGTCTGCTGGAACAGCGGCAGGCTGTCCCCGTGCTTGCGCAGGGCCTCCGCGTTGTCGTGCACCTCGCGCCGTTCCGTCTCCTCCAGGTAGGGGCTGGCCGCGAGCTTGTCCAGGGACGCCGCCGCCTCCTCGTAGCGCCCGCGCCGCGTGTGGATGAAGGCCCAGCCCCACCACGTCAGCTCGTTCTCCACGCCCAGCGTCTGGAGCGAGCGCAGCCCCTGTTCGATGTCGTCCTCGGCGGCGCGCTCGCGCTTCAGGCCCATGCGGTTCCAGGCGCGCAGGAAGTGCCCGGCCGCGAGCACCGCCTCCCGCGACTGCGCGGGCGTGCCCTGCTGGATGGCGGGGAAGGCTTCAGGTGGCAGGCGCTCCGCTTCGGTGAGGAAGGAGGTCAACTCCTCCTCGGCGGCGTAGTGGTAGCCCGCCTGGCAGAAGGCGACGCCCCGGCTCGCCAGGACCGCGGCGCGCAGGGGCGCGGGCCAGGTGGGGGTGGGGTTGGCGCGCGACAGTTCGTAGAAGACGAGCTCCGTGGCGGGGATGCGGTCGGACTTCTCCGCGGCGTCGAGCGCCAGCAGGACCGCGGCGAGGAAGGCGTGCTCCTGGCCCGCGTCGTAGGACGGCAGGGGCAGGGACTCGCCGGAGGCCCACCGGTTCCACAGCAGGGGGAACTCGTCCTCGTCGCGCGTCTGGAGCGTCTTGCGCGCCTTGTAGAAGGCGATGCCCAGGTCCAGGTACGTGCGGGCCGCCGCGCGCGTCGCTTCGTCGGTGATGGGCTTGTCCGGCAGCGCGCGCGTTTCGGCGAGTGCCTTCCAGAGCATGGCCACCTCCTCCGGGGCCTTGGGGTCCCCGTCCGCGCGCACGGTGAGCTTGAGCGCGCGGTAGGGCACGAGCGCGACGGAGTCACGGAGCCGTTGATCAATCTCCGCGCGTTCCTTCGCGGCGCGCTCGGCGTCCGTCTTCTGGCAGCCGCCGCACGCGGTGAGTCCCACGAGGAGGAGGGCGGCGATGCGGTTGCGCAGCCCCCGGTGTGCACGGACGGAGTCCTTCATGGCCGCGCACGGTAGCACCGGCTCCTCGTGGAGGAAGCCTGCCTCCCCACCGAGGGGGCTAGCGCGGGTCGAGCAGCGCGGCGAAGAGGTCGCGCGGATCCAACCCGGGCGGCAGCCCGGAGACGCCGCCGTCATTCACCTCCACCACCGCCCAGCCGCCGTCCTCCAGCATCGCCACGTCCAGCGTGAAGAACGGGGAGGGGATGCGGCGGCCCAGCGACTCGAAGGCGGTGAAGTCGGGCACCTCCACGTCGAACTCGTGGTACGGCTCCGCGGCAATCAACCGGCCGCCGCCGAAGAACAGCCGGAACTCCAGGTGCGCGGGGCCCGCGGGCGTCCGCCCGTAGACCTTGAGCGGCAGGTAGCGGCGCACCACGAAGCCGCGCTCGAAGCGGTCGCCGCGCTCGTCGAGCAGGTTCTGGCAGATGCGCTCGAAGTCCTCGCGCGTGGCGTCCGCGGGCACGAAGCAAGCCTCCGCCCAGCGCTCCTTCGCGGACTTCACGTGGTCCTTGAGGATGTACGGCGGAGGCCCCAGCTTCCGCGCCAACCGCCACGCCTCCGCCGCGTCCGGTCCCTCCGTCCAGACCGAGCGCGCGGTGTAGCCGGCCAGCCGCGGGTACCAATGGGGCAGGTAGTGCGCGGCGGCGTACTGCGCAGGCGTCGTCACCAGCCGGTGTCCCAGGGCGCGCACGGCTTCGTCGAGCTCTGTGTACTCCTCCTCCGTGAGCATCCAGCCCCGGTACAGCAGCCGGAGGTGGCCGCGCTCCGGCACGCCCGTGAGCGCCCTCGCCGCGTCGCCCGACAGCAGGGCGGAGAGGTCCGCCTGATACGTGTCCACGCCCAGCGCTTCGGCCGCGTCGGCCTCCACGTCGAACGGATCCGGCTGGTGCGGGTTGCGACCGAACAGGACTGCCTTCACGGCAGGGGAAGCGGGCATCCAGGTGGCCTTTCGTCAGGGGAAGGGCCCACGTGGACGAGAGCACACGCGGGGCCTGACATGGCCACGGCGGGCGCTGGAGGGCGCGGACGCGGGCGGCATGTCGGGACGAAAGGGGGGCCTTCCAGGGGGCGGACGCCCTCGCACGGTGACGCCTGACAGAACCGTATCCGGAAGGCTTGCCTCACCGGGCGGCGGGCCCGTAAAGCGCCACTCCATGTCGAACCCTTCCGACCTCCTCCACGCGGAGCTGCGGTCCTACCTGCGCGGCTACCCGACTGCCTCCGTGTGCGCGGCGATGACGTGGCGGGGCGCGCTGCACGTCGAGGGGCTCCGGGGCAAGGGGACGCCTCCGACCACGGACGCCCTCTTCTCCCTGGGGGCGCTCACGGAGGTCTTCACGGCGGCGCTCCTGTCGGTGATGGCGGAGCGGGGGGACGTGCGGCTCGACGAGCCCCTTGGGAACATGATTCCCGCGTCGCTCTTGAACGACGAGGTCGCGCAGCGCATCACGCTGGAGCAGCTGGCGACGCACACCTCCGGGTTGCCGCACCTGCCGCCGAACCTGGGCGCGGCGCCCGCGAATCCGGACGACCCGTTCGGGCACTACTCCGCGAGCCTGTTCGGCGAGTTCCTGCGCAACTACCACCCCCGGCAGCCGCCGCCGCGCCCGTCGTCCGAGTCCTTCCTGGGCATGGGCGTGCTCGGCCACGCGCTCTCCCGGCGCATGGCGCTGAACTACGGACACCTGATGCGGGACGTGCTCTGCAAGCCCATGGGGCTCGTGGACACCACGGCGCGCGTCACGGAGGAGCTGGCCCCGCGCCTGTTGCAGGGCCACACCGCGAAAGGCAAGCCCGTGCCGCCCTGGACCTTCCCGGCGCTCCCGGGCGGCGGCGCGATGCACTCCACGGTGGGGGACGTGATGCGCTTCCTGGAGACGAACCTGGGGCGGGGAGAGACGTCCTTCACCAAGGCCCTGTACCGGATGCAGGCGCCCCGGGTGAAGGCCGGGTCCTTCCAGCGCGGCCTGGGATGGAATGTCTCCCAGGTGCGAGGGAAGGACGTGGTGTGGCGCTCGTCGGTGATGGGGGGCTACGTGGGCTTCATGGGGCTCAGCATCGCGGCGGACGCGGCCGTGGTCATCCTCGCGGACCACGGTTGGTCGCTGTTCTCCGCGCTGCGGGGGCGCGTGCCCCTGGAGGCGCCGGGGCTCGCGTTGATGTCGCGGTTCCTGCCGCCGTGAGGGGGGCTTCAGGGGATGGTGAAGCGGTAGAGCTGGAAGCCGCCCGAGGACGCCATCTCGAAGTCGCGCACGTTGCGTGGGGCGCCGGTTTCGCTGCGCTGCGCGAGCTTGAAGTCGCCGGTGCCGTTGCTGGCCTGGAAGCGGAACTCGTACGAGCCCGGCTCGGTGGGCAGCGGGGCCGCGGACATCTTGGTCACGGCCAGGTTGGCGAAGCCCGGCAGGGTTTCACCGTCCGGGCGGCGCACGGAGCCAATGGCGCGCAGGAAGGGCGAGCCGCCGGTCAGGATGAGGTACTGGGGGTCCGCGGTGCGCGCGGGCTTCGCCGGGGC
>NZ_RAWQ01000254.1:0-12612 GCF_003668965.1 Corallococcus sp. AB030 | reverse complement strand
CCCGTCGTCCCTGTCATGCCGGTTCGCCATGGGTCCAGTGTACCCCTCACTCCAGGATTCCATGTTTCTCGGCCCGGCCGCCTGCCCGGTTGCGTCTGAAATCAAGCGCTTCCCTCAAAAGCCGTGATCCGGAAGCAACCTCCAAAGTCCTGCGCGGATAATGCGGGAGGAAAAAGACCCAGACGCGACAGGAGACGTCGATGGCTCTCGGAATTGGCTCCAAGCTCGATTCGGTCATGGCCCGCATCCGCCAGGCCGCGGAGCAGGCCCGCGCTGACATGGCGGCGGCCGCCCAGTCCGTGAAGGAGCCCCTGCCGGACGCTCCGGACGCCAAGGCGCTCAACCCCGCGGAAGGCCGCTACCTGGACTCCTTCGAGGAGGAGCGCGCCCAGAAGATGGGCATGCCGTCCCTGGCCGCCCCCCCGCCTCCGGGCACGGATCCGGCCGCCAGCGCCATCCCCACCAACGAAGCGACGCAGGCCCAGAAGGAGCAGGGCTGGAACGCGCCGCAGACGACCGTAGCGCAGACGAGCAAGAAGGGCTGCGCGGAGGCCACCCTCACCTACCTGGAGCAGTCCAGCGCCGAAGAGGCGGCCCCGCTGACGCAGCAGGAGGCCCGCGAGAAGGTCCGCAACAAGGCGGACACGATGACCACGTCCGTGAAGGACCGCGTGGACGTGAACCTGGATGACGGCGCGACCGCGGACGAGATGGGCGCCATGCTGGGCAGCATGGGCATCAAGGTCACCAACGGCTTCGACGAGTGCAACACGGACGCGCTGAGCGGCGCGCTGAAGAACGGGCAGATGGCCCTGGCGCTGGTGGACTCCAACGCCCTGCTCAACACGACGCTGGCGGACGGCGAGAAGGGCCCGGACAGCGGCGAGCTGCACTGGCTCACCATCGACGGCGTGAACCCGGGCAAGAGCAAGAGCACGGACGACGACCTCTACCGCGTGCGCGACCCCGTCAACGGCGCCTACTGGGTGAAGGCCAGCGACCTGAAGAAGAGCATCTCCCAGGCGCAGGAGCAGCACGGCAGCGGCGGCGTGATGACCGTCCAGAAGGACGGCACCGCGAAGACGACCGAGCAGCGCGAGGCCCTGGCCCAAGCCAACCTGGAGCGCACCCAGCCCCTGGGCAAGGGCAACGGCGGAGCCAGCCGGCGCCTGAGCGTGGGCGAGTCCAGCTAACCTGCGGAGACCGGCTCTCTTGGTGATCCTGCGCAACGTTACAGATGAAGACCTCCCGATCATCTTCGAGCACCAACGCGACGCAGTCGCGCTGCGCATGGCCGCATTCCCGTCGCGGGAACGCGATGCCTTCCTGACCCACTGGCGCACGAAGGTTCTCCGCCCCGAGAACGTGACCCGCACCATCGTCGTTGGCGGCCTGGTCGCTGGGTACATCGGCAGTTGGGAACAGGACGGCAAGCGCCTCATCGCCTATTGGATGGGTCGCGAGCACTGGGGCAAGGGCATCGCGACACGGGCGCTCTCGGAGTTCCTCGGGCTTGAGCCGATTCGTCCGCTCCATGCGTGGGTCGCTGTCCACAACGTCGGGTCGATCCGCGTCCTCGAGAAGTGTGGCTTCCGCACGGTGGCCCAGGAGAACCCGCAGCACGCGGACGGTGTTGCCGAGGTACTCATGACGCTGGGTCCGACCTGAAGGGGGGAGAGCCCCCTGCATCTCCCGGCTTCACCCAACGCCTTCCCCAGCCTCGCGCCGGGGAAGGCGTTTTCACGTCGTGAGGACTACAGGGGCTCGCCCACCAGCACGCCAACCACCAGGCTCCGCGGCCATCGTGGATTCCGAGTCATGTCGTCGGTCCTATCGAAAGGCGTGCGTGGGGCTCAGGTGCCGTCGATGAGGCGGTTCGCCAGGTCCGGGCTGAACTGTCCGGCGGGCGTGCCCGGGGCGATGCCGCACTGGCCATCCGAGTCCCCCGGCGTCTTCACCCACAGGAGCAGCTCCGCGCCGCCGCCCGTCTGCGACGTCACGCCCAGCTTGCGGCCACCGGGGTTGCACCACTCACCGTTGGAGCCGTTGCCGTTGCGGCTGGTGTCGATGGTGTACTGCCGCGTGTAGCCGTAGCGGCTGTTCAGCGCGGCGTTCACCGCGTTGCCGTACGTGGTGGACTGAGCGGTCGGGTAGAAGTTGGAGACGTTGAGGGAGAAGCCGCGCACGTTGCGCACGCCCGCGGACTCCAGCCGCTGCGCCATGGTGTCGGCGGCGATCCAGCTCGCGTTGCCACCGTCCAGGTACGTCCAGGTGTTGGGCGCACGGTCGCGCAGCTGCTCGGAGGCGTAGCGAATGAGGCCGAGTCGCGTGGTGCGCTCCGCGTCGTTGGGGAGGCAGTCGAGCTGCGCGACGGCGTCCGGCTCCACGATGACCACCGCCGGCCGGTTGCCGATGGCCGTCGCGAAGGCGGAGATCCAGGTGCGGTACGCGTCCGCGCTGCCCGCACCACCGCCGGAGTGGCTGCCGCAGTCACGGCCGGGGATGTTGTAGGCCACCAGCACGGGCAGCTTGTCCGCCGCGTCCGCCGCGGCCACGAAGTTGGACACATCCTGGGCGATGTTGCCGTTCCAGTTGCCGAACCAGCGAGCCATCGGCTTCGAGGCGATGGACGCGTTGATGCGCGACGCGCGGCCGTCTCCACTGTTGTTGCGCGCCCACACCGCGGGGTTGGAGTTGGGGTCCACGTAGAAGCCGTTGGTCATCGCCACCGGGCCGGAGCCGGTACCGCTCTCGGTGGTGAGCGAGATGTCATCCAGCCGCACGGTGACGGCGTTGGCTCGGCCGCCCAGTTGGAACGTCACCTGCCCCTGGCCGGACGAGAACGAGGACGTGAAGGGGAAGGAGAACCGGCGCGACGTGCCATCCAGCGTAAAGGTCCGCGTGAGCGTGGCCGTGTACGGCGCCACCTCCTGCTGCACGGTCGCTTGCGCGGTGATGGTCGCCGTGGCGGTGGCGGTGAACGCCAGCGTGTACGTCTTCCCGGCGGTGAGCGTCAGGCCACTCTGTCCCACGATGGCGTCCCACGGGTTCGCCGTGTTCGCAGCCACGTCCACGCGCCACTTGCCGCTCTCGACATACGACTGCGTGCTGGCGTTGTTCCACCACGGCGCCACCGTGCCGGCGTTGAAGGTGCCGTTGGTGAGCAGTTCGGTGAGCGCGGCCTCCTGAGCGGTGAGTGCTGGAGCTTCAGGGGCGACGGGCTCGGCCGGGCCACCACAGGCCGCGAGCGCGAACAGCGGAACGAACGACAGCGACAACCGACGCACGGAACGAGGGGTACGCATGAAAGGGAACTCCTCACCACGGGGGAGCTCCCTTCTTGCGGCGCGTCAGTCCTGAATACAAGACTAAACGGCTATTTCAGCTATTGACGGGATATTGCTGAAACATTCACGCCGAGGGGCCAATCACGGCGATGTGTCACGGCCCCTGCGGGCCGGGGCTGGAGTTGCCGCCGTCGGTGACGTAGCGCCACTGGCCGTCGGCCTGCCGGCGCCAGACGGTGAGGTACTTCACGTGGTCCACCTCCGGCTGGCCCTTCTCGTCCTTGCCCGTGGCGATGGCACGGCCCACCGTGTACGCGAGGTCGCCGGAGCACGCCGCGTCTCCCAGCACCGGCTCCCAGCGCAGGTCGATGGCCTCCAGCGTGAACGGCGCGTACGCCTTCGCGATGGCGTCATGGCCGAAGATGCCGGCGGATCCGAGCGGCATCACCACGTCCTCCGCGGCGTAGGCGGCGAAGGCCTTGCCCATGCCCTCGGACGTGGACATGGCGGAGAACGCGCGGTCCGCGGCCTTCGCCTCCTCCAGCGCCTGCGCGGGCGCAAGCGCGCGCGGCTCCGGCGCCGGCAGCGTGGACGAAGGCGTGAAGCCCGCGGGCGCCGTCATCGCCGTCTTGGCGGCGTTGAGCACCGCCACCGCCACGCGCCACTGCCCGTCCGGCTGGCGCTTCCACGCGGTGATGTAGCGCGAGGACGGCCGCACCGACGTGCCGCCCGACTCCACGGACACGTTGCCCACCGAGTACCCCAGCGTCCCGTCCGCGCTGACGTCCCAGCGCACGGGCGCCCAGCGCACCTTGCCCTCCGCCTCCAGCGGATGCGCGGCCAGCCACGCGCGGATGGCCTCCTTGCCCTTCGGCGCGTACGTGCCGTCCACCAGCAGCACCGCGTCGTCCGCGACGAAGTCCGCGAACGCCTGCGCCGAACCGGCCTTCTCCGCCGCGTCCGACATGGCCTGGTCCGCCGCCCTCAAGCCCGCGCGCAGATCCTCCAGCGACTGCCGCGCCGTCCCGACCTCCGCGCCCTGCCCGGAGGCCTTCGCCCCACCACACCCCAGGGTCCC
Organism: Corallococcus sp. AB030; assembly: GCF_003668965.1. Lineage (NCBI taxonomy): Bacteria > Pseudomonadati > Myxococcota > Myxococcia > Myxococcales > Myxococcaceae > Corallococcus > Corallococcus sp. AB030. The sequence goes on along the minus strand of NZ_RAWQ01000254.1, from coordinate 8,247 downwards.
CAACGCCGCGACGACGAGCGCGCCCGCGAACATCCGTTTCATGTGCTGGTTTCCTTTCGTGAAACACCGGGCCCGCGCGCCATGACCGGCACCCCGGGCTCCCGTCCGCGAGCCATACACGTAAACACGGAATTCCGCCCGCCTCGCGGCCCGGCGCGATCCAGGAGTGATGCGTTTCTACAATTAGAAGGGAATTTCTCCTCGCCGTGAAAGGAATCCCTCGAATGGATGGACGTAACGGAAGGACCGGCGGCGCCCGGCTGCTGCCGCTGACGGCGCTGCTGCTGGCCACCGGGTGTGAGCCGCGCACCGCGACGCCTCCGGCGCCGGAAGGCTCCACGGCGGAGATGAAGCTGGGAGCGGGCAGCCTCTCCGCCACCGTGCGCAGGACGGCGCACGGCATTCCCCACGTGCTGGCGGACGACTTCGCGGGCGTGGGCTACGGCTACGGCTACGCGTTCGCGCAGGACAACTTCTGCGCGTTGATGGATGCGCTGGTGACGGTGAACGCCGAGCGCTCGCGCTACTTCGGGCCGGACGGTACGTACCTGGCCGCGCTGGGCAGCCAGTACAACAACCTGAAGAGCGACTTCTTCTACCAGGCCATCAACGACGACGGCACGGTGGAGGCGCTGCTGGCGAAGCCGCCGCCCCTGGGTCCGTCCCAGGACGCGCGCGAGCTGGTGCGCGGCTACACCGCGGGCCTCAACCGCTACCTGGCGGAGACCGGCGTGGACGGGCTGACGGATCCGCGCTGCAAGGGCGCGGCCTGGGTGCGCCCCATCACCGAGCGCGACCTGTACCGGCGCTACTACCAGCTCAGCCTCTTCGCCAGCTCGCTCTTCTTCCTGGACGCGCTGGTGGACGCGAAGCCCCCGTCCCTGCTGCCGGACGGCACGCTGCCCCTGCCGCTGCCCGCGCCCGCCACGCTGGACCGCAAGGTGTTCCCCAGCTCCGAGACGCTGGGCCTGGGCAGCAACGCCTTCGGCCTGGGCAGCCAGGCCACGCGCAACGGCAAGGGCATGCTGCTGGCCAACCCCCACTTCCCCTGGGAAGGCTCGGAGCGCTTCTACGAGGCCCACCTCACGGTGCCGGGCAAGCTCAACGTCTCCGGCGTGAGCCTGCTGGGCGTGCCCGCCATCCTCATCGGCCACAACGAGACGCTGGCCTGGAGCCACACCGTCTCCACCGCGTACCGCTTCACCCCCTTCGAGCTGAAGCTCATCCCGGGCTTCCCCACGAAGTACCTGTACGACGGCCAGATTCGCGACATGACCACCCGCACCGTCACGGTGCAGGCGAAGGCGGCGGACGGCTCGCTCACGCCGCGGCAGCACACCTTCTACCGTTCGCACCTGGGCCCGATGATGGAGTACCCGTCCGGCCTGATGACGTGGAACGGCCTCACCGGCTACGCGTTCCATGACGCCAACGCCTCCAACCTGCGCCTGCTGGACGCCTTCTTCGCCATGGACCGCGCGGCGAACGTGGAGGAACTGCACACGGCGCAGGCCACCTGGCAGGGCATTCCGTGGGTGAACACCATCGCCACGGATGCGCAGGGCCGCGCGTACTACGCGGACATGAGCGTGGTGCCGCACGTCACCGACGCGAAGCTCTTGCGCTGCGTGCTGTCCCCCATCCCGCTGCTGGTGCTCGCGAGCGCGGGGCTGCCGGTGCTGGACGGCTCGCGCTCCGACTGCGCGTTGGGCAGCGACGCGGACGCGGTGGAGCCGGGCATCTTCGGCCCGGGCAGCCTGCCGCGCCTCACCCGCGCCGACTACGTCACCAACTCCAATGACAGCTACTGGCTGCCCAACCCCGCCCAGCCGCTCACCGGCTTCCCGCGCATCCTGGGCGGCGAGAAGAACGTGCGCAGCCTGCGCACGCGCCTGGGCCTGAAGATGGTGCAGGGCCGCATCGCGGGCACGGACGGACTGGCGGGCCAGGGCTTCACGCTGGAGCAGCTCCAGACGGTGATGTTCAACAACCGCAACTACTCCGGCGAGCTGCTGCGCGACGCCGCGGTGTCGCTGTGCCGCCGCACGCCCTTCGTGCTGATGCCGGACCTCACCTTCGAGGACCTGCGCCCCGCCTGCCCCGTGCTGGCCGCGTGGGATTTGAAGGGCGACCTGGACAGCCGGGGCGAGCTGCTCTGGCGCGTGTTCCTCTTCACCGCGGTGGGCGCCACCGGAGGGCCGTACCTGGTGCCCTTCAACGCGAACGACCCCGTCAACACGCCGCGCACGCTCAACACCCTGAACCCGCAGGTGGCCCAGGCGCTGGGCACCGCCATCCGCACGCTGCGCGAGCGCGGCATCGCCCTGGACGCGACGACGGGCTCCGTGCAGGGCAAGCGCAAGAACGGCATCTTCTACCCGGTGCACGGCTGCGCCCACGACGAGGGCTGCTTCAACCAGATCGCCAACCAGCTGCTGCCGGACGGCACGTATGAGCCCGTCCTGGGCTCCAGCTTCGTCATGGCCGTGTCCTTCACGGACGCGGGCCCCGTGGCGAAGTCCGTGCTCACCTACTCCCAGTCCACCAACCCGGCCTCGCCCTGGTACGCGGACCAGACGGCGATGTTCTCCCAGAAGCAGTGGGTGGACCGTCGCTACACGGAGGCGGAGATCGCCGGCGACCCGGCGCTGACCGTCACGCACCTCCAGGAGTAGTCGAAGCCGCCAGACAGCAGGGCTTCGCGGCCCGGTGTCCTTCCACCACGCGGGAAGGGCGCCGGGCCGCTGTGTTTTCGGGGCGAGCGGCCGTGGCCTGGGTGGCCAGCGCTCCATGGAGAATGCTCGCGCCGGAAAGTAGCAATGCCATCACAAATCCGCGGCGTTCAGTGTATTCCCAGACGCTCCGTGCGGCCCGAAAACGCGTCTATTCAACGCACTTTCCGAGGTCTCAAGAATCCCGAAATTGTAGCACTTGATAATGATTGTCAGGCCAATCCCAGGAAGGCAGAATTCACTGCGGGTGAAACAGGGATTTCCCTTCAGGCGGCGCGCTCCCGCGCCCCTTTCTGGGATTCCCACCCGAGGAGACCCCGTGAAGATGCTTCGTTGGAGTGCGGCGGCGCTGGCGCTGTTCGTCGTGGGCTGCGGGAGCGTGGAGGAGGCGGCGCTGGAGCCGGAGGCGCTGGCGACGCAGGAGTCGGAGCTGCGGAGCTGCTCCACGGATCTCGACTGCGCCTCCGGCTGTGGCTGCAGCAGCGGCCAGTGCATCTCCGTCTTCGGTCCGCCGCCGCCCGACGGCTACTGTGACCAGGCGCCCGTGCGCGTCTGCTCCACGGGTTCGGACTGCGCCTCCGGCTGCAACTGCGTGGGCAACGTCTGCGTCAATGACGGCTTCAGCCCTCCCGCCAACTGCCTGCTGGCGCCTCCGGATTCGTTCGAGAGCGACAACACGCACACCTCCGCGTCCTCGTACCTGGGCACGCCGCAGCTCAACCACTCCTTCCACCGTCAGAACGACGTGGACTGGGTGTTGGTGGCCACGCCCATCAACCAGGTGATGACGGTGGAGACCTACAACCTGCGCAACGGCCCGTGGATGCGCATCGACATCTACGCGTACAACTACGCCACCCGCACGCTGGGCGCGCTCGTGGGCAGCACGTCGAGCACCGTCTGCTCGCAAATCACCCCGTCCTGCTTCGTCTACCGCGCGACGGCGAACGTCGTGGCGAACGGCGTCTACGCGGTGAAGATCACCGACACGCGCAACCGGCCGTCGGGGTCCGACTACACGCCCACCGCGAAGTACGACCTGAAGATGTACTGAGCCCCAGCGCCGTCAGTCGCGGGGCGGCAGGTCTTCCGCCGTCCCGTCGATGACACGCTTCGCGATGGTGAAGGAGAAGCCCGCGCGGGCGAGCGCCGCCAGGTCCTTCTTGCGGTTCTCCACGCGCGTGCTCGGGTCGCGCCGGAAGGGGCCCAGCCGCTTCTTGCGCGCCCAGATGCGGGCGGCGGCGTCCTCGGGCACGTCCTGGGTGGCCTCCGCCAGCTTCTCCTGCACCAGCTCCGGCGCCACGCCCTTCATGCGCAGCTTCTGGGTGATGACGCGGGCGCTGCGGCCGGATGCGCGCAGCGAGTGCACGCGCGTCTCCGCGTAGGTCCGGTCGTTGACGAGGCCGTTGCGGATGAGCTTCTCCGCCAGCGCGTCCACCCAGCCCACGGCCTCCGCGCGGTCGGTGCCGTGGAACTTCACGGAGCGGTCCACCCGGCGCATCAGCACGCGCTTGAGCTGGCTCACCGTGGCCGCGTACCGCTTGAGGTAGTGCAGCGCCGCGTTCTCCAGGTAGCGCTGCGACACCTTCCGGGGCGGCTTCGGTTTGCGAGGTTCCCGGCGGCGGTCCGGGTCCCTGTCGGTGGGATCATCCATGGCGGGACAGCTCTACCACCGGGGTCCGACTCGCGGGGCCGCGTCCGGCGCCCCTCCGGGTGGGCTGCCCGGGGCCTGACCGCCCGGTGGGTCTCCGCGAAGGAGCGTCACGACGCCGCCTGCTCCCGCGCGTAATGCGTGGGCGGCAGTCCGACGTGGCGGGTGAAGGCCACGCTGAAGGTGCTCGCGGAGCTGTAGCCGACCTGCTCCGCGACCTCGGCGACGGTGACCTCCTGCTTGCGCCGCAGCAGGTCCTTCGCCAGGGCCATGCGCCAGCCGAGCAGGTACTCCATCGGGGCCACGCCCATCGCGCGGTTGAAGCGCTCGAAGAACGCGGAACGGGACAGCGCGGCCTCCTTCGCCAGCTGCGCCACGGTCCACGCCTGGGTCGGGCGCTCGTGCATCCGGCGGATGGACACGGACAGGCGCTCGTCGGAGAGCCCTCGCAAGAGGCCCGGAGACGCCGCGATGCCCGCCGTGGAGCGGAGCGCTTCGATGAGCAGCACCTCCATGAGGCGGGCGAGGATGACCTCGCGCGCGGGGCGCCGTTCGCGCGACTCGTCCCGCAGGAGTTCCACGAGGGCGGTGAGCCGCTGCTCGCCGCGAACGTGCACGAACTGGGGGAGGAGCGAAACGAGCAGGCTCGCGTCCGGAGAGGCGAAGGCGCAGTACCCCACCAGCATCCGGACATCGGGCGGGCCGTGGTGAACGCCGTTCCTGATTTCACCATCGGGCAACACGATGCGAGGCGTCTCGTGCTTGCCCTTCGGCGGCTCGATGCTCGACGTCGTGAAGTCGAACGCCGCGGGAATCAGGACGAAGTCGCCCTTCTCGAGGATGACCGGCTCGCGTCCGTCCACCGCGAGGCGGCTCCGCCCCATGAGGACCGCGCAGTAGAAGGGCCTCCCATTCTCCGCGCGCCGGACCCGCCACCGGCCCGCGCCACTGACGAGCTTCGAGAACGGGGCGCCCGGCTGGAGCAGCGTGACCACTTCCGCCAGGGGATCGACCATGACCGGACTCCTGCGAATGAAATCTGGACTCCCTGTTGTAGCAGGTCCGGATGGCGGTCCGTATACCTGTCACCGAAGCCACACCTGCCCAGGAGACGCCATGAAGACGATTCTGATCACCGGATGCTCGTCCGGATTCGGCCTCGACACCGCCCGCTACTTCCTCGAGCACGGCTGGAAGGTCATCGCCACGATGCGCAAGCCGCGCGAGGACGTGCTGCCCCGCTCCGAGCACCTGCGCGTGCTCCCGCTCGACGTCACCCAGCCCCAGAGCATCCGCGAGCTGGTGGAGGCCGCCGGCCCCATCGACGTGCTGGTCAACAACGCGGGCGTCGGCCTGATGGGCGTCTTCGAAGGCACCTCCATGGAGACGGTCCGCAACACCTTCGAGACGAACGCGTTCGGGGTCATGGCCTTGACCCAGGCGTTCCTGCCTCACTTCAGGCAGCAGCAGTCGGGGGTCATCGTGAACGTCTCGTCGGGCACGACGTTCAAGCCGCTCCCACTGCTCGCCGTGTACACCGCGAGCAAGGCGGCGCTCAACGCGTTCACCGAGTCGCTCGCGCTGGAGCTCCAGCCCTTCAATGTGCGGGTGAGCCTGGTGATTCCGGGGCGGTCCCCGGAGACGCCCTTCTCCCAGAACGCCCAGGCCCGGATGCAGGACCAGGGCGTCTCCGTCCCCGAGGCGTACGCTGGCTTCGTGCGGAGCATCTTCGAGCAAAGAACGGCGCATGCCTCCGGACCGGTCACCCGGTCGCTCGACGTGGCGGAGGCCATCTGGCGCGCGGTGAACGACCCGTCGTCCCCCAGCCGACTGCCCGCGGGCGCGGACGCCGTGGAGATGGCCCGGTCGAACTGAGACCGGGGTTGTGCGTCAAGCGCACCGGCTCGTGAGATATCCGTGTCGATCCGCCGCACGGCCGTTCGTCGTGCGGATGGAGCCACACCTCACACCCAGGAGCCCCCATGCGCTTCATGCTCATCCCCCGCCCCTCCACCCTCGAGCCCACGCACTCGGACGCGCCCTTCGACGAGGCCGTCTTCATCGCGCAGATGACGTTCAACGAGGAGATGCACAAGGCCGGCGTGCTGGTCGCCTCCGAGGGCCTCAGCCCCTCCCCGGGCGCGCACGTCGTCTTCAAGGACGGCAAGTCCAGCGTGAAGGATGGCCCCTACGCGGAGACGAAGGAGCTCATCGGCGGCTTCTACGTGCTGGAGGTGAAGTCGAAGGAAGAGGCCATCGAATGGGCCCGCCGCTATCCAGGCGGCATGGGCAACGACGACGTGATGGAGGTCCGCCCCCTCACCGGCGCCGGAGACATCCCGCCGGAGCTGGTGACGCTCATCGAGAAGGTGGCCCCCACCTGGAGCCAGACCTTCAAGGCGTCCTGACCCATCCGTGACGTGGGCGGCTCCGGGACTAGAGTCCGCGCCATGACCTCCGCCACCCCGTCCCTGGCCTCGTCCGCTCCGCCCGCGCGAACGTGGATCCACCGTGCGCTGAGGCTCTTCGTTCCGGTGGTGGGGGTCCTCGGGCTGTTGTCGCTGGTCACCTACTACCGGATGCACCCGGACCTTCCGTTCATCCGGTCAGACGGATACGGCTACCACCTCTACCTCACGGCCGCCTTCGTCCAGCACGACCTGTCCTTCCGCACCGAGGCCGCCGAGTGGGGCGCGGACCTGGACTACAACATGGGCCTCACGCGGGATGAGACCACCGGCCGCTACCTGAACCGATTCCCTCCGGGGCAGGCCCTGCTGATGCTGCCCGCCTTCCTGGGCGCGCACTTCAGCGCGCCGCTCCTGGGGTTCCGTCAGGACGGCTTCTCGCTGCCCTACCATTTCGCGGCGGCGTTCAGCGGACTGTGCGCGCTGCTCATCGGACTGACGCTGCTGCGCAGGGCCCTGGAAGCACTCTTCCCCGCCGGGGTGGTGCTGGCGACCCTGACCGTCGTCACCTTCGGCACCAACCTGTTCCACTACGGCACCGCGGACGCCATCTTCAGCCACGTCTACTCCTTCGCCCTCTACGCCGCGCTGCTCCTCCTGGTGCCCGCGTGGTACCGGGCGCCCACGGTGCGCACGTCGCTGCTGCTGGGCGCGGTGGCGGGCTACATCGTGCTGGTGCGTCCCCCCAACGGGCTGGCGCTCGTGCTGGTGCCGCTGTACGGCGTCTATGACGGCCTGACGCAGCGGGAGCGGCTGGCGTTCGTCTGGAAGCACAAGGGCGGCGTCGCGCTGGCGCTGCTGGCGATGGGCGCGGTGCTGAGCATCCTGTTCGGATACTGGCACTACGCCACCGGCCGCTGGGTGATGTACTCCTACCGGGGCCAGGGCTTCGAGTTCACCCAACCCCAGTTCCTCGCCGTCCTCTTCAGCCTCCGCAAGGGGCTCTTCTTCTGGACGCCGGTGTGGCTCTTCGCGGTGGTGGGCTTCGCGCGGGACCGGGAGCACCTGCGCGACTACCTGTTGCCGGTGCTGCTCTTCTCCCTCTTCCAGGTCTACCTCACGGCCGCCTGGTGGCACTGGCCCTATGGCCTGAGCTTCGGCCACCGCGCCTTCACCGAGGGCAGCGCGTTCTTCGCGCTGGGCCTCGCGGGCTTCCTCGCGCACCTGGAGCGCTCCGCGGTCCGCAAGGCCGTGAGCGCGGTGCTGGCGTTGCTCGTCGCGTACGAGCTCTTCCTGATGGTGCGCTTTTGGCAGGGCCGGCTGCCGGGGGACCGGACCACGTGGGCCCAGTACCGGAGCCTCTTCACGCTCCCGTAGGAAGCCTCCCCGCCCGCCCTGCATGGGAGGAGGAGGCCCACCGGACCCTCCCCGTCCCACACACGTCTATACTGCGGCG
>NZ_RAWQ01000253.1:0-13007 GCF_003668965.1 Corallococcus sp. AB030 | reverse complement strand
GTGGCGGAGGCCCCCGTCCTGAACCTCCCCGCCCGCCCGACACGCGGCCTGCCGTCCTGCGTCAGGCCGCGTGCGGGTCCAACTTCACGCAGGGTTCAGGGCTGGATTTCGCGGACGCTCAGCCACTTGAAGTCCACGTCCGTGGCGTTGTCCCAGCGGAACACCGCGATGGGGCCACCCCAGGTAATGGGCGCGGCGGGCACGGCGCCGCCGCAGTGCTGGGCGTCGCCGCCCCACCTGCCGGCGTCCGTGGTGTCGTAGGCCTTCTTCCACGTCACCTTGTCCGCGTTCTCGTTGACGTACAGCTCCAGCTTCACCGCCGTCTGGCCGCTGACGGTGACGTTGCGCATGACGGCCTTGAAGCCCACCCAGCGGCCCTTGAGCGCCGAGGTGGCGGTGACGTAGGGCGTCTGCTCGTAGGAGACGTGCCAGGTCTCCTTCTCCCAGCGGGCGCGGCCGTCGTAGTGCAGGCCCGCCTTGTAGCTGCTGCCCTCGCAGCCGGAGTACTTGTCGTTGTGCTTCCCGCCGCGCGCGTACCACGCGAAGTTGTCCTTCACGTCGGCCACGGCGTTGACCTTCACGAAGCCGGTCATCTCGATGTTCTTCCAGTCGTTCGGCGCCTGCATGTAGCCGCGGCTCGCCAGCACGTCCCGGTCGTAGGTGGGAATCTTCCGGTCGTCGTAGCCCGTGGACGTGAAGACGCTCATCCGCACCTGCTTGTCCTTCATCTTCCAGGAGCCGTCGCTGTTGCGCGTAATCGTGTCCTGCGGGTCGAAGCGCGCGTCCGCCAGCGCGTTGTCCGCCAGCGTCCACGCTTCGCCCCCGGACTTCGAGGGGTAGAGCATGGTGACGCCGAAGCGGTCCTGGCCCGCCGTGGGCGTGGCGGCGCTGGTGATGGCGGCCCACTCCGCGATGCTGGCCCAGGTGTTGACGGAGTTGCCATTGACGGTGACGCGCACGTAGCGGGCGTTGCGCGCGGTGAAGCTGTAGCGCTCGAAGTTCGCGGTGGTGCCGGACGACTTCGTGGACACGGCCGTGGACCAGGTGGTGCCGTCCGTGGACGTGGCGAGGACGAACGTGTTGGTCCGCTCGTTGCCCCGGTGCCAGGCGATGTCCACCGCGGACAGCGACTTCACGCTGCCCAGGTCGCCCCGGAGCCACTGCCCCACGCCGTCGCTGGACCAGCGCGTGGTGAGGTTGCCGTCGACGGTGGCGGACGGCGGGTTGCCGTCATTCCCACTGGCGGTGACGGCGGTGAAGCCCGACGCGGCGAGCGCCGGTGCCGCGGACCCGAGCAGCAGGAGCGCGCTCGTGGTGGTGAGGTGCCGCTTCCACGGTGATGGATGAGATTGAGACAAGGTGCTTCCTCCTGGCGGCCGAGTACCGGCCTGGCTCCGAGGGCATTCCTTGTCGTTGCCTGTTTCACGGAGGGAAGAAGCGGCGGCCCGCCCCCCTGCTTCCGGGAGACGGGCCGCGCGTGAAACCGTGTCTGTCTTTGCGTGCGGGCTACTCGCGCAGCCTCACCACCGCCGCGGAGGGGCCTTCCAGGCGCACGACGTTGCCGGTGAGCGGAGACGCCTCCACGGTGCCGCCGTAGCGCGGGTTCTCACTCCACGCGACGATGCCCGCGCTCGCGTGCGTGGGCAGCGTGTGCACCAGCGAGCCCCGCAGGTTCACGAAGATGAGGAACGTGTCCCCTTCCGCGCGCCGCTCCAGCACGAACGCGTCCGGTCCCAGCGCGCGGGCGTCGTGCGTGCCCTGACGGCTGGTGAGCACGGGCTCCGTGGCGCGCATGCGCAAGAGCTCCTTGTAGAGCGTGTGCACGCCCGCGGCCTCCGCCCCGTCCAGTTCGCCCCAGTCCAGCGTGGAGCGGGTGAAGGTGTCGCGGTCCTGCGGGTCCGGCACCTGCTCGCCCTTGAAGCGAGAGAAGCCGGCGAACTCCTTGCGGCGCCCCTCCGTCACGAGCTTGCCCAGCTCCGCGTTGTGGTCCGTGAAGTAGAGGAACGGCGTGCGCGCGTTCCACTCCTGCCCCATGAAGAGCAGCGGCGTGAAGGGCGACATCAGGAGCAGCGTGCTCATGGCGCGGTAGGCGGCCGGGGACACGTCCTCCGACAGGCGGTTGCCGAAGGGCCGGTTGCCCACCTGATCATGGTTCTGGATGCAGTGGACGAAGTGCCACGGCCCCAGCCCCTTCGGGTCCGTGCCGCGCGCGTGGCCCAGGTTCTTCGACTTCTGGCCCGTGTAGAACCAGCCCTGCCGCAGCGTCGCGGCCAGGTCCTCCGCGCTGCCCGTGTAGTCCTGGTAGTAGCCCTCGTGGTCGCCCGCGAAGGCGCGCCGCAGCTGGTGGTGCAGGTCATCCGCCCAGACGCCATCCAGGCCGTAGCCGCCCTCCGGCGCGGGCGTGACGAGCTTGCGTTCGTTGCGCTCGTCCTCGGCGATGACGACCACGCGGCGGCCGGAGGCGGAGGCGTGGGCGCGCTCGGTGATTTCGGTGAGCAGGTGCGGCTGGCCTTCATCCACCAGGGCGTGCGCGGCGTCCAGGCGCAGGCCGTCCGCGTGGTAGTCGCGGATCCACATCTCCACGTTGGAGAGCACCAGCGAGCGCACGAAGCGGCTGCCCTCGCTGTCGTAGTTCACCGCGTCGCCCCAGGGCGTGTGGTGCTTGCCGGTGAAGTAGTGCGGCGAGTACGCGCGCAGGTAGTTCCCGTCCGGTCCGAAGTGGTTGTAGACGGCGTCGATGAGCACCGCGAGCCCGTGCGCGTGCGCCGCGTCGATGAGCTTGCGCAGCCCCTTCGGCCCTCCGTACGTGGCCTGCGGCGCGAAGAGGTCCACACCGTCGTAGCCCCAGTTGCGGGCCCCCGGGAAGCTGGCCACCGGCAACAGCTCCAGCGTGTTGACGCCCAGCTCGCGCAGGTGGGCGAGCTTCGGAATGAACGCCTCGAAGGTGCCCTCCGGCGTGGCGGTGCCCACGTGCACTTCGTAGATGACCAGGGCCCGCGGATCCGGTCCCTTCCAGTGCGAGTCCGTCCAGCCGTGGTCGGAGCCCACCACCTCCGACGGGCCGTGCACGCCCTTCGGCTGCGAGCGGGACCACGGGTCGGGGAAGGGGTCTCCGCCGTCCACGCTGAGCTTGTAGCGCGCGCCCTCGGCCAGGTCTGGCAGCGCGCCGCCGAAGCAGCCGTCCGCCTCGGCGGTGAGCGGCACCTTGCGCAGGACGCGCTCCTCCGCGTCGTAGAGGACGACGTCCACGCCCTTGTGGCCGGGCGCCCAGACGCGCCAGCGCACCGAGGGACCCTCCACCCACGCACCCAGCCGGGGCGCCCGCGACCGTGCTTCAATCGATTGAGCCATGTCGCGTCCCTGTTAATGCGCGAACGCGGGCCCGGGGAGCACCCCTCGCCCTCAAGGCCCACCGCTGTTCACGGGCCGACCTCTCCGGGCCCACGAGTGCGGACCGGCGGACGGAGGAGCGCACGCCCTCCGCACAGGGAGGATGGCTTGTGGCGCCCGGGCACGTCCCGGATGATGGGCGCCGCCGAGCCCGCCACTCCTGGAGTCCACCGCGATGTCTCCCCGTTCCGGCGTCGAACCCTCCGCCTTCCCCGAAGGCCCGCCCATCCAGGAGCGCGTGGCCGCGCTGGAGGTGCTGTCGCCCCAGGAAATCGACGCGCGCCTGGGCGACCTGGGTTACCGGGGCCAGCCCGAGGCCCGCCGCGCCGCCTCCGTGCTCGCCTACCGCCACCTGCGCCGCATCCGCCGGCTGTACCTGGAGGGACTGGAGCCCGAGCCCGGCACCCGCGAGAACGCCCTCTTCCTGGGCCCCACCGGCTCCGGCAAGACGTTCCTCGTGGAGCTGATGTTCCGGGAGATTCTGGGCGTGCCCACCGTGCTCGCGGACGCCACCCAGTTCTCCGAAACGGGCTACGTGGGTGACGACGTCAGCACCCTGCTGTCCCGCCTCTACGAAGCCGCAGAGCGCGACGCGTCGTGGGCCGCCTGCGGCGTCATCTGCATGGACGAGTTCGACAAGCTCGCCACCAGCCGCTCCGACAGCCGCTTCTCCGGCCAGCAGACCACCAAGGACGTGAGCGGCTTTGGCGTGCAGCGCAGCCTGCTGCACCTGCTCTCCGCGGCGCAGGCCACCTTCCCGCCGGACTTCGGCTTCACCAGCCGGATCCGCTCCGAATCCCTGGACATGGGCTGCATCACCTTCATCGCCTGCGGTGCCTTCAGCGGCTTCCGGGGCACGGCGGCGACCATGAACCACGTGGAGCGCGTGGGCTTCGGCCGCGAGCCCGGCAAGGGTGGCCAGAAGGACCTGGAGTCCATCGCCACGCGCATCACGGAAGAGCACCTGGAGAACACCACCGCGTTCTCCCGCTACGGCTTCATCCCGGAGCTAATTGGCCGCTTCAACCGGCTGGTGTCCTTCAACCCGCTGGACGCGGCCACACTGGGGGACATCCTCCAGGACACCGTGCTGCGCACCTGGGAGCGCGAGTTCGCCCACGAGGGCCTGGAGCTCACCGTGGACCCCGCCGTGCGCGAGTGGATTGTCGCCCGCGCCCTCAAGCGTGAAACAGGCGCTCGCGGTCTGCGCACCACCCTGGCCCCCGTGCTGGAGCAGGCCGCCTACGAGCACTTCGGCCATGGCAAGGCCGCCACCGTGCGCCTGGTGTTGAAGGACGACGCCGTGCACGCCGTGCGCGGCTGAAGGCGGGAGCAGCCAACGCGCCGGGGCCCGGTCCGCGGGGTCCCCGGAGCGTCGTTCAGCCGGGCCCGTCCTTCACCCGCGAGTCAGACGCCTTACGGTTGAGGCACACGACAGCCGCGCGGAGGCGGACCCATGGCACACATCAACCAGGAAATTCCCCGGGAGCAGTGGGAGAGCTACCTCGCCGGCATCAGCAGGCAGGACGCCACCCAGTGGGTGCGCGTGGAGTCCATCGACGCGGAGACCGGCGACCAACCCCTCGCCGACCGCCTGCCCCTGGTGGACATCTCCCTGGAGCGGAAGGGAAGCGACGCGGGCGCGGTGCAGATCATCGTGGGCCGCGAGGACGGGCGCATCACCCACCGCATCCTCGAACCGGACCACCTCTACGCGGAGCTGGACGGAGAGTCGGGCGCGCTGGAGTGCCTGGAGATTGGCGAGCGCGGCGGCAAGACGCTCGTCTTCTTCGAGCGCGCCACCGAGGCCGATGAGGCCTCCGCCCGCTTCTAGCGCCCGAAACGGCACGAGGCCGACGGGCGCGTCGCGAAGACGCTCCCACCGGCCCCTGCCCCCTCACAAGCGTGACGCTTGAATCACGGGTACAGCGCGCGGGCGCCCTGCTTGTCCAGGGTCGTCAGCACGAGGTCGCCCGTCTGGGTGCCGTTGCACTGCGGGTAGTGCATGACGGAGGAGCGGTCGTAGGTGGAGGTCAGCGCGCGCCACTGGCTGTCCTCGTAGCAGCCGCTCGCCGTGGAGCGGGTGTGCTCGTGGCGGAAGCCCAGCGTGTGGCCCAGCTCGTGGCGCAGGATGCCCGTCAGCGTCCAGGGCGACAGGTTGCCGAACGCGCTGCTGTCCACCAGCACGTTGCGGCCAGAGCGGGCGGAGTTCGGGAAGAACGCGCGCGCCACGTAGGACTGGCCCGACACCGGACGGATGTCGAACAGCACGCCCGACTGGGACGCGGTGCAGGACGCGTCGTACTGAGACAGGTAGACGAACTTCACGTTCGCCGTGGCCTGCCAGGCCGCCGTCGCGTTCGCCATCGCCGTCACCATCTTCGACTTGTTCGTGCCGAAGTTGTTGCTGATGCAGTAGGTGAGGTTCAGCTTCTGGGTGGCGTTCCACTTGATGTCGCCGCCGATGTAGTACACGGCCAGGCCGTCCTGCGACTTGCCCAGCTGCTGCTCGACGATGTTGTGGAAGTAGGCCTGCAGCTCCTCCTCGGACTCCAGCGCCTCGTCACCGTTGACGATGTACTTTCCGCCCTCCCACGGCTCACGGTACGCCTGGGCCTTGAACTCCTCCCACGTGGGCTTGACCTCGGACTCCTGCGCGGACTCGGGACCACCGCACGCACCGAGCATCAGCGAGACGCCGGCCAGCATCGCAACAGAGCGGAACTTGAGCATGGGAACTCTTCCTGTGTGCTTCGAGGGATGCGCGGCCACCACCTGGCCTTCCCGCCAGGCGCCATCCGCCGCGCGCCGGGCCATTGAGCAACTGTCGGGCCAACGGCGCTCCCCTGGAGAAAAACAGGAAACGCGGGGATAGCTGGAGCGCCCCCGCTCCAGCCCTCCCCACGTCAACCGTCACTTCACGTGACGTTTACAAACCCAAGTCCCCTGAAAGACTATGATTTTCCGGGCAACCTCTTGCTGTCTGAGAAAGAGACAGCAAGGTGTCCTGATTCCGGTCAGGCCTGCCAGGGGGTTTCCAGGGAATCCCTAGAGGATGGCGCGGCGCATCTTCCAGTAGGTCTCCTTGGCCATGCGGAAGGTGTTGGAGCCTGGGGGCAGCAGGGCGCGCAGGAGTTCCGCGGACTGAATCTGGAGGGGGCGCACGCAGTGGGCATCCAGCTGGTGGCGCAGGTAGCCCACCATGTCGCGGCTCCGGTACTCGTTGAAGTAGTTGCGCAGCTCGGCCTCCGTGCGGGCCTTGCCGTTGTCCGCGTACTTGGCCACGAAGGGGCTGAAGTCCGGGTAGAGGCTGCCCTTGCCGAAGCCGCCGTGCACGGTGGTCTTCATGAAGTTGCCGATGAGCAGGTCGTCGAACACCTGGTACTTCACTGCGGTCATCAGCGAGTTGCGGGGCGCCTCGAAGGTGATGCCCTTGTGGAAGCGGCGCTTGTTGAACTCGATGACGTGCTCCTGGCCGCCCACGCGGAAGCGCAGGAAGTCCATCACCGTGCCCAGGTGCTCGACGGCACGGAAGTACTGCTCCAGCTGCTTCACCTCGTCCGCTTCCAGGCGCTCGCTCCAGTCGTCCCCGAACTCCCTGGAGTCCACCGGCTTGATGGCGCGCTCCTTCGGGTTGATGGAGACGGAGGAGTCGTTGGTGAAGTCGTGGCGCAGGAAGGCCGGGAGCATCTCGCAGGAGTTGGAGGCGAAGCCCCGCGCGTAGTCCGGCAGCGTGGTGGTGTACTCGGAGCACCAGACGCTGTCGGAGCGCTGGTACTTGTGCATGGAGCTGAAGGGGACGAAGTAGCGGGCGCCGTACGTCTCCGCCATGCGCGCGATGGTTTGTCCCACGGGCGTCTTCGCCGCCGCGTACGGGAGGATGCGCCGCCCGTCCTCGGTGAAGAAGTTCATCATGTCCGCGTCGCCGTAGCCGGACAGGGCCAGCAGGTACGTCTCGCTGTACTCCTTGATGACCCGGCGCACGAAGCGGCCCTGGCCGCGGTCACCGGAGTCGTTGAGGTTGACGATGAGCCGGCCGCCCACCTCCACCAGCAGCACCGCGTCCTGGTTCACGTCCGGGATGCACAGCACGCGGATGCGCGGGGACAGGCGCGTCCATTCACGGTCCTGGAGCACCTGGACCTTGAAGCCCGCCTCGCGCAGGTCGTCGCGGATGCGGCCGCCCACGTGGTTGGGGAGGAGCAGCGTGCGCTCGCGCAGCTTCTCCAGCGAGGCCATGCTCAGGTGGTCCGGGTGGCCGTGCGACAGCCACACGTAGGGGCAGTCCAGGATGGCCTGGCGCTGCTCTTCGGGAATCTCGTGGGACAGCGTCCAGCTGCCGAAGTACGCGTCTCCGTCCGTCCACGGGTCCGTCACCAGCACCGGCCCGTTGTCGTGACAGATGAGTGTGGCGTTGCCAATCGTCTCGAAACCCAGCTCCATTGCGCGCCCCCTTGAACCCCTCACGCCGCTCCCAATGCGCGTGTGGACGAGAAGGTGGCACCCGGACTTTTGCCTACAAGCTTGGGAAACAAGCTTCACGCCTGGCCGGTAGCCCTCCGCGCCTGCGGCCCAGGAAAGGGCTTTCCCTTGTCAGGCGGTTCGCGGCGGACGGCACGGCCCGCGGCGGATCCACGCTGGCCTCCGGCCTCCCATCCCGGGGCACGCCGCTGCCCTGGAGGTACGGATCCACGCGCCCCTGTCCACCGGCGGACACGCGGATCCGCGCCTGCCGTCAGCGTCGGCGGGATACGAGCGAGAGGAGCTGCGGGCCGTAGCGCTCCGCGAGGGTGGGGCCCACGCCGTGGATGGACATCAACTCCGCGCCGCTGGAGGGCCGGGCGCTGGCGATGGCGTCCAGCACGCGGTCGGTGAGGATGCGGAAGGCGGGCACCTTGCGCTTGCGGGCCTCGGTGAGGCGCCACTCCTTGAGGGTCGCCACCAGGGCGGGGGACGCCGGGGGCACTTCGAAGGCTGGCGGCGCGTTGCGGGACGCGTTCCAGGAGGCCCGGGGTCCCAGGCTCGGTGCCGACTCTGGCGTCGAGCGCGCCTTCCAGCCGCTCCGGGCCGGGGCCTCGGCGGGGAAGGACTCCTGGCTGAAGTCCGCGTCATGGGAGGCGCCGCGCGGGGCCCAGGCCTCCGAGGCGCCCCGGCGGCCCTTGCCGCGTGCCCGGGGCGAGGCCGCCGCGGTGGAGGCGGCGCGCTTGCGGGGCGTGCGCTTCGTGCCGCCAGCGGCCGTGCGGCCCTTGCGCTTCTTGGAGGGCACCTCGCGCGCCTGGGGGAGCACCACCTGTCCGGGGGCGATGACGCGGGCGCGGCGGCCGGTGTCCGTGAGGGACAGCCGCTGGAAGAGGATGACCTGGCCGTCCTTGTCGAACGAATCCGAGTCCAGGCGCACCAGCCCCGAGCGCACCAGTCCGCCCACGAGCCGTTCGAAGTCACGGCGGTGGAGCTGCTCCCCGAAGAGCTCCCGGTGGAGCCGTCCGGTGGCCTGGCCGTCGCGGGCGTGGAGGGCCTCCAGGATGCGGCCCAGCGCGTGCGCTTCCAGGGCGGAGGGCTCCTCGAAGCGGACCACCTCGCAGGACTCGGGGGCGCAGACGTCGCACAGGCCGCAGGCGGCGCCGGAGTCCTGCACGTCGCCGAAGTGCGCGACCAGGTGGCGCATGCGGCAGTCATGCGCCTCCGCGTACCGGCCCATCTGTTCCAGGTGGAGCTGCTTGCGCTCGCGCTGCGCGATGTACGCCACGGCCCAGCCCGCGCGGCCGCGCCGCACGTCCTCGTCCGGGGTCATCTCCACGCCGCCGTGGATCCACAGCTGTTCCAGGGCCTTGTCGAAGATCTCCGGGTCGCCGCGCACGCGGGCCTGGATGGAGGCCTTGGGCTCGAACTCGTTGGAGGTGGCCTGGTAGATGCGTTCCAGGACGGAGGGGTCCGGGTAATCACGGCGGTGGAAGAACTCGTGGGTGCGCCGGTCCACGAAGGCGTGGAGCAGCACCGCGCGCGAGTCCTTGCCGTCACGGCCCGCGCGTCCCAGCTCCTGGTAGTAGCCCTCCAGGCTGGCCGGCAGCGCCGCGTGGATGACGGTGCGCACGTCCGCCTTGTCGATGCCCATGCCGAACGCCGTCGTGGCGACGATGACCTCCAGGTGCCCCTTGAGGAACGCGGCCTGGATGCGGTCGCGCTCGGACGGCTGGAGGCCCGCGTGGTACGGCGCGGAGTGGAAGTCATGCGCGAGCAGGTCCGCGTACTGCTCCGCGTGCTTGCGCGTGGACGCGTAGACGATGGCGGGCCGGTGCTCCGGGTTCTTGAGCAGCGACAGGATGGCGTCGCCGCGGGCGCCCGGGTTCAGCTCGCGCACCTCGATGGCGATGTTGGTGCGGCGGAAGCCGTGGATGAAGGTGTGCGCGGCGCCGCCCCGTGAGCCGCGCAGGCCCAGCTGCTGGACGATGTCCTTCTGCACGTCCGGCGTGGCGGTGGCGGTGAGCGCCACCACAGGAGCGGGGCGCAGGAGCGGCAGGCGCGAGCCCAGCAGCCGGTAGTCCGGACGGAAGTCGTGGCCCCACTGCGAGATGCAGTGCGCCTCGTCGATGGCGATGAGCGAGGGCGTGCGGCGGGCCAGCAGCTCCACGAAGCCGGGGACGCCCAGGCGCTCCGGGGCGATGAAGAGGAAGTCCAGGCGACCTTCGAGGTACTCGGCGCAGACCTGCCGGGAGGTGGCCCGGTCGCGGCCGGAGTGGATGCGGTCCGCGGCGAAGCCCAGCGACTGGAGCCGCAGCACCTGGTCCTCCATCAGCGCGATGAGCGGGCTGACGACCAGGGTGGTGCCCGCGCGAGCCAGGCCCGGCAGCTGGTAGCAGAGCGACTTGCCCGCGCCCGTGGGCATCACCAGCAGCAGGTCCTCGCCGGACGTGGCCGCGCGGCAGACCTCTTCCTGGTACGGGCGGAAGTCGTTGAAGCCGAAGGCCTCCTTGAGGAGTCCACGCAGCTTGTCCGGAGGCGTGGGAGCGCGGTGCACGCGCTCCGGCCGGGTGCTGCCCATGTTCACGGTTTGAGGCTGGCGCTTGGCCCGGCCGAAGCCCTCGGAGGAGGCCTGCACGAAGGCGGTGCGCACCTCCGCGGAGGGAATCGTGGGAGGGCGCTCCTGCATGCGCGGAAACGCGGCCGGAGGGGTGCTCCCGGTGGCTCCCGCGTGGACGTCGGATCCGCCGTGGAAACCGTGAGCCGGAGCGCCCGCCGCGAACTGCGAGGCACCGTGGGTGGATGCCCCCGCGTGACGTGCGTCACCGAGGTGGGTCGCGCCGCCGTAGCCACCACTGGCGGAGGTGCCCGCTGCATGACGTGCATCCGCAGCACCGACCTCATTGCGCGCGGTGTTGGCGCGGGCCGCGGTCCGGACGGTGGCGGTCACGGCCTCACGGGTGCGGAAGAGCTCCTCGGCAGGGGCCTGCGCGGGATGGGGACGGGTGGATTCAAAGCGCCCGCTCGCGGCCGAGGCTTCGTTCCGAGACCCCGGACCAGCCACCGGCGTGGGCGGCAGCGAAGTGGGCGCCTGGCCCACGACCTCCCGCACATACGCCTCGATGCCGCTCATGAACGAATCCAGCGCGCCCTGCCCGCGCTCGATGCGCTGGAGCCACGCTTCCCACTGCCCCGTCATCACGGGGGACTTCACGTCCGGGTGCACCACCCCGATGAGCTGGATGCCCTTCTCCGTGGCCACCAGGCGCTTGCCCTCGCGGGTCAGGTACTCGCGCTCGAGCAGCAGCTCGATGGTCGCGGCGCGCGTGGCGGGCGTGCCCAGCCCCGTGTCGCGCATCGCGTCCACCAGCTCCTTCTCATCCAGCGTGCGCCCCGCGGACTCCATCGCCGTCAGGAGCGTCGCCTCCGTGAAGCGCGGCGGCGGACGCGTGCGCTTCTTCACCGCCTCCACGTCCTCCACCGTCTGCGCCTGTCCGCGCGCGAGCCCCGAAGGCAGGTCCTGCGGCTCGTCGTCCGGCTCCTCTTCCTTGTCCTTGTCCGCGCCCTTCTTGCCCTCCGGCTTGAGGCGCGGCGCCTTCTGCCCGCCCCCCACGTCCAGGACCTTCCAGCCCACCTTCTCCACCTGCGTGCCCGCGCTGTGGAAGCGGTCCACCGCCGGCCCCGCGTCCCCCTTCGACGTCACCGCGGTGATGACCGTGGTCACCTTCCAGACGTGGTCCTCGTGCCACGCCTGGAGCAGCCGCCGGCACACCAGGTCATAGAGGCGCTGCTCGTCCGGAGACAGCCGCACGCCGGACGCCGGCATGGGCGTGGGGATGATGGCGTGGTGGTCCGTCACCTTCGAGTCATCCACGTAGCGCTTGCCCAGCGGGCGCTCGCCCGTGCCCGGCGCCAGGTCCTCCTGGTAGGGCGAGGCGATGGCACGCACCACCTCTGGCAGCGTGTCCGCCACCGTCTCCGACAGGTGCCGGCTCCCGGTGCGCGGGTAGCTCAGGAGCTTGTGCTTCTCATAGAGCGCCTGCGCGACCTCCAACGTGCGCTGCGCGCTGAAGCCGTAGAGCCGGTTCGCGTGGCGCTGCAGCTCCGTGAGGTCGTAGAGCAGCGGCGGAGGCATCCGCTTCGTCTCCGCGTCCAGCGACTCCACCACCGCGTTGCCGCTGCGCACGCGGTCGATGACCCGGCCCGCCTCCACGCCGTCCGCGTCCAACCGGCGCGCCTCTCGCACGGAGTCGTAGCCGGGCGGAATCACCGGCTTGCCGTCCGGCCCCGAGCGGAACCACGTGCCCTGGTAGCGGGCCCCCACGGGCGAGCCCTTGCCGCGAGGCGAGAAGGTGGCCACGACCTCCAGGTAGTCACGGGGCACGAAGTCGCGGATGGCCAGCTCGCGCTCCACCACCATGGCCAGCGTGGGCGTCTGCACGCGGCCCACGGACAGCATGTTGCCGTAGGTCCCGCTCGCCAGCGTGTAGAGGCGCGACAGATTCATGCCCACGAGCCAGTCCGCGCGGCTGCGCCCCATGGCGGCGGCGGCCAGCGGCGCGTAGGCCTTGCCGTCCTTGAGGTGCTGGAAGCCATCGAGGATGGCGCGCTCGGTGAGCGACGACACCCACAGCCGCCGCACCGGCTTGCGGCACGCGGCGGCCTCGTAGATGTACCGGAAGATGAGCTCGCCCTCGCGCCCGGCGTCCGTGGCGCACACCACGGCGGACACCTCCGGCGCGTTCATCACCCGGCGGACGACCTCGAACTGGTCCTTCGTGGAGGACGACACCACCAGCGGCCAGTCCCCCGGCAGCATGGGCAGCTGCGAGCGGTGCCACTTCTTCCACTCGGGGCGAATCTCATGGGGCTGGGCCAGGCCGACCAGGTGGCCAATGGCCCATGTCACGACGTAGCCGTTGCCGCGCAGGAAGCCCTCGCCGCGCTCGGTGGCGCCGAGCGCCCGGGCGATGTCGCGCGCCACGGAGGGCTTCTCCGCCACCACCGCGAGGACGGAGCCCCGCCCACCGCGAGCCGTCCCACCGTCCACGCTCGCGTCCCGCGCCACCGACCTGTCCCATCCGGGCGACTCGCCCATCTCATCCCACCTCATGACCTGTCTCTTCTACACATCTGACGCTGCCGACGATCGCATAAGT
>NZ_RAWQ01000252.1:0-13039 GCF_003668965.1 Corallococcus sp. AB030 | reverse complement strand
TGTCCGACCTGGGCAGCCACCCCTCCCCGCCCCCCATCCTGGTGGTGCAGCACATCGCGCTGGGCTTCGGCTCCGGCCTGGCCACGTGGTTGGGCACGGCCACGAAGCTGCGCGTGAAGGTGGCCGAGGACGGCGAGCCCCTCGTCTCCGGCACGGTGTACCTGGCACCGGATGACAAGCACCTGGGCGTCACCCAGGACCAGCGCGCGCAGGTGTCCGGCGCCGCGCCCATCCAGGGCTTCCGCCCGTCCGCCAACTGGCTCTTCCGCACCGTGGCCCGCGCCTACGGGCAGACGGCCCTGGCGGTGGTGCTCACCGGCATGGGCCAGGACGGCCTGGACGGCATCCGGGACCTGCACCAGGCGGGCGGGCGGGTGATCGCCCAGGACGAGGCGACGTCCGTGGTCTACGGCATGCCCGCAGTGGTGGTGGGCGCCAACCTGGCGCACGAGGTCCTGCCGCTCGGGCAGATTGCCCGCCGGCTGCTGGCACTGCTCCAGCCTGGGGGTCGGCTCAGCTGAAGTGTTGGTTGAGTGAAATTCATACGCCGGAGTTGGCGGGCGGAATGGCGGGCCTGGAACGGAGTGTCAATATCGGGTCCAATCCGGGCACCCCCTCGCCCCTTCTCCCCGATGAGCGCTTTGACAATCGGTCTGGCCTACGAAGCGGTGTTCGCCGCCATCCCCGACCCTGCCTACCTGCTGGATGGCACGGGCCGGCTGGTGTCGTGTAGCGCGGCGGGCGCCCGGGCGCTCGGCCGTGAGGCAGGCGCGCTGTCGGGCCGGCACTGGAGTGAGCTGGGGCTGCCGCAGGAGGCACTGACCGCGCTGGAGTCCGCGCGCGTCCGCGTGGTGACGCTGCGCGAGTCCACCACCGTGGAGGCGCCGTGGCCGGGCGCGCAGGGCATCCGCCGGCACGCGCTGGTGCTCACGCCGCTGGGCACGGACGCGGATGCGTCCCCGGTCGTGCTGGTGACGGCGCGGGCGCTCACGGAAGCCGAAGCCGTCTATTCGCGCGCGCTGGAGCTGGAGCAGGCCGCGCGCGCGGAGGTGGAGACCGCCGAGCGCCGCCGGTCCTTCCTGTATCAGGCGATGACGACGCTGTTCACGCACCCGCCGGATCCGCAGGGCATGTACACGCTGCTCGCGCACCTGGCGGTGCCGGACCTGGCGGACTGGTGCCTGGTGGACGCGCTGGAACAGGGCCCGTGGGTGGGCCGCGCGGCGGTGGCGTGCCTGGACCCGACGCAGC
Source organism: Corallococcus sp. AB030 (assembly GCF_003668965.1). Taxonomy (NCBI): domain Bacteria; kingdom Pseudomonadati; phylum Myxococcota; class Myxococcia; order Myxococcales; family Myxococcaceae; genus Corallococcus; species Corallococcus sp. AB030. Next base: position 11,788 of record NZ_RAWQ01000252.1, on the reverse strand, counting down.
AGGAGCGCGCCCGGGGCCTGCCCATGCGCACGGAGGTTCGCGACGACGCGCCGGTGGGCCTGTTGCGCGTGCTGCGCACGGGCGAGCCGGAGCTGGTGCCCGCGGTGACGGAGTCGCTCTTGCGCGCGGCGGCGGCGGAGCCCGCGCACCCGGCGATGCTGGAGGCGTTGCAGGCGCGCTCGTACATGATCATCCCGCTGCGCGCGCGCGGCCACACGCTGGGCGCGGTGACGTTCGTGAGCTCCGGCTCCGGGCGCCGCTACGGCCCGGACGACCTGGCGCTGGCGGAGGACCTCTGCCTGCGCGCGAGCCTGGCCATCGACAACGCGCGTCTGGTGGGTGAGTCCCGCCGGGCGGCGCGCGCTCGCGAGGACCTGCTCGCGGTGGTGTCACACGACCTGAAGAACCCGCTGGGCGTGGTGCAGCTGGGCGCGGCGCTGCTCCTGCGCGGCACGGCGGGCAAGCCGGGCGGCGAGGCGGTGGCGAAGCAGGCCACGCGCATCAACGACGCGGCGGAGCGCATGTCGCGGCTCATCAGCGACCTGTTGGACTGGGGCCGCCTGGAGGCGGGCCACCTGCCGCTGGAGCTGGGCGAGCACACCGCCGTGGCGCTGGCCACGGAGGCGCTGGAGGCCATCCGGCCGCTGGCGGAGGCCAAGGGGCTGCACCTGGAGGCGGACCTGCCCACGGAGGGCCTGCGCGTGAAGTGCGACCGCAGCCGCGTGCTCCAGGTGATGGGCAACCTGCTGGGCAACGCCGTGAAGTTCACCCCGCCGGGCGGCACGCTGGCGGTGAAGGCGGTGATGCGCGGCGGCGAGGTGTCCTTCGACGTGCGCGACACGGGCAACGGCATCACGCCGGACGCGCTGCCGCACATCTTCGACCGCTACTGGCAGGCGCGCGACGCGGCTGCCCGCGGCACCGGCCTGGGGCTGGCCATCGCCAAGGGCCTGGTGGAGGCGCACGGCGGCTCCATCCGCGCGGAGAGCATCCTGGGCACCGGCAGCGTCTTCAACTTCACGCTTCCCGTGGCGCACGTGGGCATGCCCGTCGCCGCCCCGCAGGCCGCGGCCTCCGGTGGCATGTCGCGTCCGCGCGACACCTACGAGCACTGAGTCAGCGCCCCTTCCTCCGCGCGGGCGGGGTGAGCACCTGGCGCGCGTGCTCCAGGAAGGCGCGCAGCGCGGGTGACACCTGCGCTCGGCTGGGGAAGTAGAGGAAGAGGCCCGGCACGGACGCGGCGTACTCCTCCAGCACGCGGCGCAGCGTGCCCGCCTTCAGCTGCCTCTCCACCTGGGACTCCAGCACGTACGCCAGGCCCAGGCCGGCCTCCGCCAGCCCCAGCCAGACGCGCTCGTCGTTGGTGGTGACGGCGCCGCGCACCGGCAGCCGCCACGTGCGCGAGCCCTTCTCCAGATCCCACGGCAGCAGCGCGCCGGTGTTGGACGAGCGATAGGTGAAGCAGTCGTGCTGGAGCAGGTCCTTCGGCTTCACCGGCGTGCCGTGGCGCTCCAGGTACTCCGGAGTGCCCACCACGACGAAGCGGAACGGGGGCGCGATGCGCACCGCCACCATGTCCCGCTCCAGGTACTCCTCCAGCCGGATGCCCGCGTCGAAGCCCTCCGCGACGATGTCCGCCTTGCGGTTCTCCACCACCAGGTCCAGCTCCACCTGGGGATGGCGCTCGCGGAACGAGGCCAGCAGCGGCGTGAGCACGAAGGGCAGCGCGGTGGACGGCAGCGTCAAGCGCAGCGCACCCGTCAGCGTCCCAGGTTGCGAGGACGCTTCCTTGAGCGCACCGAGCGCCTGTGCCACGCCCGGTCCCGCTTGTTCCACCAGCCGCCGCCCCGCCGCTGTCACCGCCACGCTGCGCGTCGTGCGCGACAACAGCGGCACGCCCAGCCGCTCCTCCAACTGGCGCACCGTGTGGCTCAGCGCGGAGGCCGACACGCCCAACTCCGCCGCCGCGGCCGCGAAGCTTCGGTGCCGGGCGACAGCGAGGAACTGGTGCAACGCATTGAGCGGAGTGAGAGCCATTTCTGAGCTTTCTTCAGGAGTCCATCCAGATTCCAGACCTACTCCCGGAAGCGCCCATTTCCTATCCCTTGTCCTGTCTCGCGAAAGCAGCACCCTTCCCTAGCGCGAGCAGGAGTCCTCCCATGGCATCCCCCACCCTGCCCCTGTCCGGCCGCATCGCCGTCATCACCGGCGCCTCCAGTGGCATCGGCGCCGCCACCGCCCTTCGCCTCGCACGGGACGGCGCGAGCGTCGCCCTGCTCGCGCGCAGCAAGGAGCGGCTGGACGCGCTCGCCTCCACCATCACGCAAGGGGGTGGCCGGGCGCTCGCCCTGGGCACCGACGTGCTGGACGCGCGGTCCGTGAAGGAGGCCGCGAAGGCCATCGCGGGCGAGCTGGGCGTCGCGGACCTGGTCCTCAACAACGCCGGCCTCATGCGGCCCACGCCCATGGAGGCGCACCCCACGGAGGACTGGGAACAGATGATCGACTTGAACGTGAAGGCCAGCGTGCGCGTCGTGGAGACCTTCGTGGAGCCGCTGCTGGCGGCGGCGAAGGCGGGCGGGCGCTCGGACCTCATCAACGTGTCGTCCGTGGCCGCGCAGGCGGTGTACCCGAACTTCAACGTCTACGGCGCCACCAAGGCCGCCGTCACCCACCTGTCCCGTCACCTGCGCGCGGAGCTGGGCCCCCGCTTCGTCCGGGTGATGGCCCTGGAGCCGGGGCTGGTGGACACCGCGCTGCACGACGGCAACACCGACCCGGGCGCGCGAGCCTGGCTGGAGGGCGCTCGGAAGTCGCTCACCTGGATGTCGCCGGAGGAGGTCGCGGGCATCATCGCCTTCGCCACCGCCCTGCCGCGGCACATCAACTTCCAGCAGCTCACCCTCATGCCCACCCAGCAGGCCTGAGCCGCTCCCCACGCCTGTTGCCGAGGTGGCCTTCAGCGTGCCATGCAGGCGCCTTATGTCCTTCCTGCATCAGGCGCTGGTGTTCCTGGCCGCCGCGGTCGTCGCCGTGCCCCTCTTCAAGAAGCTGGGGCTGGGCTCCGTGCTGGGCTACCTGGCGGCGGGCGCGGCCATCGGGCCGTATGGCGCGGGCCTCATCTCCGACGTGGAGAACGTCCTCCACACCGCCGAGCTGGGCGTGGTGCTGCTGCTGTTCGTGATTGGCCTGGAGCTGCAGCCGTCGCGCCTGTGGAACCTGCGCCGCTCCGTGTTCGGCATGGGCGGCGCGCAGGTGGTGCTGACGGGCCTGCTGCTCGCGGGCGTGTCGAAGGCGCTGGGCCTGTCCTGGAACGCGGCCATCGTCGCGGGCTTCGGCCTGTCGCTGTCCTCCACCGCGTTCGCGCTCCAGCTGCTCGGGGAGAAGAACCAGCTCACCGCCGAGCACGGTCAGCTGGCCTTCGGCATCCTCCTGTTCCAGGACCTGGCCGTCATCCCACTCCTGGCCGCGCTGCCGCTCCTGGGCCGGTCCGACACGCCGTCCACGGAGCCCGGGTGGCTGATGGCCGTGAAGGCCGTGGGTGCGGTGCTCGTGGTGGTGGTGGCGGGCCGACACCTGCTGCGGCCGGTGTTCCGCGCGGTGGCGTCCGTACACAGCCAGGAGCTGTTCACCGCGACGGCACTGCTCGTCGTCGTGGGCACCGCGACGCTGGTCAGCGCGGTGGGCCTGTCCATGCCGATGGGCGCGTTCCTCGCGGGCGTGCTGCTGTCGGAGTCCGAGTACCGCCACGAGCTGGAGGCGGACATCGAGCCCTTCAAGGGCCTCTTGCTGGGCCTGTTCTTCATCGCCGTGGGCATGTCCTTGAACCTGGCGCTGCTCGCGCGCGAGTCCCTGCGCGTGCTGGCGCTGGTGCTGGGCCTCACCTTCCTCAAGGCGCTGGTGCTGTACGGGCTGGGTCGGGTGGGGCTGAAGAAGCCGGGCTCCGCGGAGAGCCTGGCGGTGGTGATTTCGCAGGGCGGTGAGTTCGCCTTCGTCCTCTTCTCCCTGGCCGTGTCCTTCCACGTGATGGAGCGCGAGCAGGCGGACCTGCTGGTGCTGGTGGTGGGCCTGTCCATGGTGGTGACGCCGTTCCTGTCCGCCATCCACGAGCGCTGGGTGGCGCCGCGATTCAAGAACAAGGGCCCTCAGCGCGAATACGACGTGTCCCCGGAAGAGGACCACCCGGTCATCATCGCGGGCATGGGGCGCGTGGGTCAGGTGGTGGCCCGCCTGCTGCGCGCGCGCCGCATCGGGTTCACCGCCATCGACGCGAGCGCGGAGCACATCGACTTCATCCAGCGCTTCGGCAACCAGGTGTTCTACGGCGACGCGTCCCGGTTGGATTTGCTGCGCGCCGCCCGCGCGGAGAAGGCCAAGGTGTTCGTGCTGGCCATCGACGACATGGCCGCGTCCCTGCGCACCGCGCAGATGGTGAAGGAGCACTTCCCGCACCTGACCATCTACGCCCGGGCGCGCAACCGCGAGCACGCGTACCGGCTGCTGGACATGGGCGTCACCCATCTCATCCGTGAGACGTTCGACGCGAGCCTCACCATGGCCGGCGACGTGCTCCAGGAGATGGGCCTCACCTTCGCGGAGGCCCGCCGGTCCGTGGAGCGCTTCCGCGAGCACGACGAGGCCCTGATGCTGGAGAGCGCCAAGGTCTTCAAGGACGAGAAGAAATTCATGGAGGTCATCGTCCGCGCGCGCCGCGAGCTGGAGCTGTTGTTCGAGAAGGACGAAGCCGAGCAGAAGTCGGTCTGAGGGGGGACGCACGACCAATGAGCGCCGATACCGCTGGCCACTCGAAGTCCTCCCGCCTCTACCTCTGGGTGCTGGCCGCCATCTTCGCGGGGGGCCTGCTGGGCCACTTCGCGCCGTCCACGGCGGTGAAGCTCAAGCCCTTGGGCGACGCGTTCATCGCGCTGGTGAAGATGCTCATCTCCCCGGTCATCTTCCTGACCGTGGTGCTGGGCGTGGCCAACGTGGCGGACATGAAGAAGGTCGGCCGGGTGGGCGGCAAGGCGCTGCTCTACTTCGAGGTCATCTCCACGTTCGCGCTCATCATCGGCGCGGTGGTGGTGACGGTGCTCAAGCCCGGCTCCGGCTTCAACGTGGACCCACGCACGCTGGACGCGAGCGCCGTGGCCCGCTTCGCCCAGCAGGCGCACGACCAGTCCACCTCGGGTTTCCTGCTGCACATCATCCCGCGCACCTTCGTGGACGCCTTCACCGGCGAGGGCGACCTGCTCCAGGTGCTGCTCCTGGCGCTGCTGTTCGGCTTCTCGCTCACGGCCATTGGCGCGACGGCGAAGCCCGTGGTCGTCCTCTTCGAGGCGCTCTCCAAGGCCTTCTTCCACATGATTGGCACGGTGATGAAGCTGGCGCCCATTGGCGCGGGCGCGTCCATGGCCTTCACCCTGGGCGCCTACGGCGTCACCAGCCTGGGCCCGCTGTTGCGCCTGATGGGGTGCTTCTATCTGGCGTGCGTGCTCTTCGTCGTGTGCGTACTGGGGCTCGTCGCTCGGGTGACGGGCTTCTCCATCCTGAAGTTCCTGCGCTACATCCGCGCGGAGCTGTTCCTGGTGCTGGGCACGTCGTCGTCCGAGTCCGCGCTGGTGCCGCTGATGCAGAAGCTGGAGCGGCTGGGCTGCTCCAAGTCCGTGGTGGGACTGGTGGTGCCCAGCGGCTACTCGTTCAACCTGGACGGCACCAACATCTACCTCACCATGGCGGCGCTGTTCGTGGCCCAGGCGCTCAACGTGGACCTCACGTTCACGCAGACGGCCACGCTGCTGGGCGTGGCGATGCTCACGTCCAAGGGCGCGTCCGGCGTGACGGGCGCGGGATTCATCACCCTGGCCGCCACGCTGGCGGTGGTGCCGTCCGTGCCGGTGGCGGGGCTGGCGCTCATCCTGGGCATCGACCGGTTCATGAGCGAGGCGCGCGCGCTCACCAACTTCATTGGCAACGGCGTGGCCAGCATCGTCGTGTCCCGCTGGGAGAACGAGCTGGACCGCGAACGGCTGCACGCGGAGCTCAACGGCGTATCCACTCCCGAGGCGCCGCCCGCCGACGCAGGAACGACTGCCTGATCAGGGGTGCGCCACCGCGTCGCGCACCGCCTCTTTCAGCACGTCCAGGTCCACCGGCTTGTCCAACAACTGCCGGGCGCCCAGCCGCAGTGCCTCCGCGTGCGTCTCCTCGTCGGCGAAGGCGCTGAGCAGCAGCACCGGGCACGCGATGCCCTGCGCGCGCAACCTCCCGAGCGCCTCCAGGCCGGTGCGCCCCGGCATGCGCACGTCGCTGACGATGAGGTCCGGCGGAGCGAGCGTCCCACCGTGGCCCTGCATCATCGCCACGTAGTCACCCAGCTCGAAGCCGTCCTCAACCTCCACCACCGTGTAGCCCGCGCGCGCCAACGTGCGCACGAGCATCGCGCGCATCGCGTCGTCGTCCTCGGCCACCAGGATGCGCGGGGCGTGCGTTGCTTCTCCTTGCGAAGGTGCGTTCGTCATTTGATTGCGGAGGAGCATGGCGCATGCCACGTGCGTCGCCCCATGCCTTCAGGGGCCGTGGATCCGTCGTGCCGCGTGAGTCTCCGGGGCATCCTGCCCCCGTCGGGGCAATGTGCCCCAGGCATGCATGGACATCCTGCCCAGCGTTGGCAGCGCCTCACTCGGTGGCGCGCGTTGGCATGGCCAATGCTCTAGCTCCAGTCAGCCCCGCACCCCACACCCCAATTCACACCTCGCGGGCATGACACGGAGTCTCTCCATGAAGCGCACTTCCGCCCTGGTCCTCGGTCTGTCCCTGTCCCTCGCCTCGGGCGCCTTCGCCGCCGAGGCCAAGCCCGCCAAGAGCGCGCCCGCCGCCCAGGCGAAGGCCGGCGCCAAGGCGAAGAAGGCGAAGCAGGGCACCTCCCAGAAGGCCCCCGCCGCCCCGGCTGAAGGCTCGAGCAGCAACTAGCCACGGACTGTCGTGACGCAGCACCCGCGGTACTCGTAGCGTACCTCCCCGGTCCGTGTGTTCCTTCCCCCTCACGCACGAACCGGGGGTTGCCTCTTCCGTGAAGCTCGCTCGCAAATTCACCCTGGCCCTCGTGCTGCTCGCCGTCGCGGTGATGGCCGGGCTCCAGGCGTTCCAGGTCAACCGGGAGCTCGCCCGGTCGGAAATCGACACGCAGCACGACCACCGCCTGCTCGGTCACACGCTGGCCGGCTCCATTGGCAAGGCGTGGCAGCTGGCGGGTGAGTCCGAAGCGCTCACGCTCCTCAACCAGGCCAACCGCTTCCAGGAGCAGGTGCGGCTGCGCTGGGTGTGGCTGGACGGTGGACCGGGCTCCGGCTTCGCGCCGGCGCTGCCCCCCGCCCTGCTGCTCAGCCTGCGCGCGGGCAACGACGGCTGGTTGATGGACGAGTCCACCAGCCCGGGCGTGCTGCGCTCGTACACGCCGGTGTTCCTGGGGCGGCGCATGGGCGCCATTGAAATCACCGAGTCCATGTCCGAACAGGAGATGCACGTGCGCACCACCGTGGTGGGCACCGTCATCGCCACGGCGGCGCTCTCCCTCTTCTTCCTCCTGGCCGCCATGGCCATGGGCCGCAAGCTGGTGGGCCAGCCCGTGGAGCAGTTGGTGCATCTGGCGGGACGGATTGGCGAGGGCGACCTCACCGCGCGCGTGCCCCTGCGGCGCGAGCGCGGCGACGAACTGACGACGCTGGCGGTGGCCATGAACCGGATGGGTGAACAACTGGAGGAGACGCGGGCCCGGCTGGCCACGGAGACGGCGGCGCGCCTGCGCACGGTGGAGCACCTGCGGCACGCGGATCGGCTCACCACGGTGGGCAAGCTCGCGTCCGGCGTGGCGCACGAGTTGGGCACGCCGCTCAACGTCGTCATGGGCCGCGCGAAGATGGTCTCCTCCGGCGAGGCGGAGGGCGACGAGGTGAACGAGTGCGCACGCATCATCTTCCAGCAGGCCCAGCACATGACCGGCATCATCCGGCAGCTGCTGGACTTCGCCCGGCGCCGCACGCCCTCCCGCGCGCCGGAGGACTTGTCCCTGCTGGCGGAGCGCACGCTGTCGCTGCTCAAGCCCATGGCCACCAAGCGCAGCGTGACGCTGTCCCAGGAGGTGCCCCCGGGCTTCACCGTGGAGGTGGACTCGGGGCAGTTCCAGCAGGTGCTCACCAACCTGGTGATGAACGGCCTCCACGCGATGAACCGGCCCGGCACCTTGCGCGTGCGCTCGCAGGTGCTGCGCTCCACGCCGCCCGCGGACGTGGGCGGCCCGGAGCAGGACTGGGTGCGGCTGGACGTGGAGGACGAGGGCTCGGGCATTCCCGCGGACGTGCTGCCCCACGTCTTCGAGCCCTTCTTCACCACCAAGGACGTGGGCGAGGGAACGGGGCTCGGGTTGTCCGTCTCCTATGGGATGGTGCGCGACCACGGCGGCTGGATTGACGTGAAAAGCGAGCCGGGCCGTGGGAGTTGTTTCTCCATCTACCTGCCGCCAGGGAAGGACGCATGCCAGGCCGCATCCTGATTGTCGAAGACGAGCGCGAGATGCGCGCCATGGTGGAGAAGGGCCTCCAGCGCCGGGGCTTCCAGCCCGTGGCCGTGGCCGCCGCGGACGAGGCGCTCCAGAAGCTTGCCGCCGAGGACTTCGACACCGTCCTCACCGACCTGCGCATGCCCGGCATGGACGGCCTGGCGCTGTGCGAGCGCATCGTGCTCAACCGGCCGGACATCCCCGTGGTCGTGGTGACCGCCTTCGGCAGCCTGGAGACGGCCGTGGCCGCCATCCGCGCGGGCGCCTACGACTTCATCACCAAGCCCATCGACCTGGACGCCCTGGTGCTGGTGCTGGAGCGCGCCGTACAGCACCGCGCCCTGCGCGCGGAGGTGCGCCGGCTGCGCCAGGCCCTGGACCAACGCCAGGACGACGGCGCGCTCGTGGGAGAGAGCCCCGCGCTCAAGCAGGCGTACGCGCTCATCGACCGGGTGGCGGACGTGGACGCCACGGTGCTGATTACGGGTGAGAGCGGCACGGGCAAGGAGGTGGCCGCGCGCGCCCTCCACGCGCGGGGCCGGCGCAAGGAGGGGCCCTTCGTGGCCATCAACTGCGCGGCCATGCCGGAGCAGCTTTTGGAGAGCGAGCTGTTCGGCCACGCCAAGGGCGCCTTCACCGACGCGAAGGCCTCGCGCACGGGCCTGTTCGTGAAGGCGAATGGGGGAACGCTGTTCCTGGATGAAGTGGGCGAGCTGCCCATGACGCTCCAGCCGAAGCTCCTGCGCGCATTGCAGGAGCGCGTGGTGCGCCCGGTGGGCGGGGACACGGAGACGCCCTTCGACGCGCGCATCGTCGCGGCGACCAACCGCGACCTGGAGCTGGCGGTGGAGGAGAACCGCTTCCGCGAGGACCTCTACTACCGGCTCAACGTCATTGGCCTGGAGCTGCCCCCGCTGCGCGCGCGCGGCAACGACGTGCTGCTCTTGTCGCAGCGCTTCGTGGAGCAGTTCGCGACCCGCACGGGCAAGAAGGTGGTGGGCCTGTCCCCCGCGGCGGCGCAGCGCCTGCTGGCCTACGGGTGGCCGGGCAACGTGCGTGAGTTGCAGAACTGCATCGAGCGCGCCGTGGCGCTCACGTCCTTCGAACAGCTCACGGTGGATGACCTGCCGGAGCGCATCCGCAACTACAGCACGCCGCGCGTGGTGCCGGAGAACACGGACCCGTCGGAGCTGGTGACGCTGGAGGAGCTGGAGCGCCGCTACATCCACCGCGTGCTGGAGGCGGTGGGCGGCAGCCGCACGCTCGCCGCCCGCATCCTGGGCGTGGACCGCAAGACGCTCTACCGGAAGCTGGAGCGCGGAGACACCGAGCCTCGGGAGGCCAAGGAGCCTCGTGAGCCCAGGAAGCCCTGAGCCGGGGAGGCACGGGGCACGCCTCCCCCCGGGTGACGTCCACCCCCCTTTTTCCCAGCACCTGGGAGCCCCTGGACCATCCGCTCCGGCCAAAACCCTCCGCCATGGGCGCAAGTCACGTCATCCCTCGGGGCGGGCCCCCGCTTTGCCTCGCGCGGGGTATGGTTCCAGGAGGATGCGTTCCGTTCCCGTCCAGAGCCGTGTCTTCTGTCGCGTGGTGGACCTCGCGCGCAAAGCAGGCGACAGGAATGTCACTGACCCGTTTCCTCCAAGAGGTTTCTCCCTACCCTCGGAAATCCACGAGTCCGCGTTTCGCGTAACAGGCAGTCAGGACGCCCGCCGCTGTCCTGGTCCCGTGTTCCGGCATTGAAGCCGGGCACGCTCCGCCGCACTGCTGTGTTTCCCACCTGAAGGAACCCGCTCCCCGTACCCCGACGACCCACCGATGGCCCAAGCTCCTGCCCGCCCGCGTTCCCGTCCTTCCGCCCCGTCCCCGACGGAGGCCTCTGGCCCGGGTCTGCAAACGCTGCTGGAGGCGCTGCCAGAGGCCTTCCTCGGTGTGGACGCGGGCTGGCGCATCACCTGGCTGAGCCGGCGCATGCGCGAGCTGCTGGGGCCCCGCGTCCAGCCGGGCGATGACGTGCGCAAGAAGGTGGCGGACGTGCTGGGCTTGAGCCAGCACCTGCGCCTGGACGTGCCCGCCACCGAGCAGCCCTCCTCCGAGCCCTACGAGCACCGCTGGCACGAAGGCGGCTTCTGCTTCGAGGTGAGCACCCGCCCCGTGGACGGCGGCCTGCTGGTGCACTGCCGCGACATCTCCCGCGAGGTCCAGGCCCGCCACGAGTTGCAGCGCGTGGGCCAGCTCTTCCAGGCGGTGATGGAGGGCACCACCGACGCCATCTACATCAAGGACATGGATGGCACCTACCAGGTCATCAACTCGGCGGGCGCGCGCGCCGTGGGCCGCGACACCGTGGCCGAGGTGCGCGGGCGCACCGACGCGGAGCTCTTCCCGCCCGACGAGGCCCGCATCAACGTGAAGCACGACCGGGACGTGCTCAAGGCGGGCCACCCCCTCACCTACGAGGATTCGCATCAGTCCCCCAGCGGGGACATCCGCGTGTGGCAGTCCACCAAGGGCCCGCTGCGCGACCCGGAAGGGAACGTGTTCGGCCTGTTCGGCATCAGCCGCGACATCACCCAGCGCAAGTGGGCGGAAGAAGAGGTGCTCCGGCACACCGAGTTCCAGGAACACTTGATGGGCATCATCAGCCACGACATCCGCAGCCCGCTCGGCGCCATCATGAACTGGTCGCGCGTGCTCGCCGCCGGTGGGCCCGCGGAGGAGACGGCGCGCACCAGCCAGCGCATCGCCACCGCGGCGGTCCGCATCGAACGGCTGACGCGCCTGCTGCTGGACTTCACCCGCGCCCGGCTGGTGGGCGGCGTGGTGATTGAGCCGCGCGGCACGGACACGCAGGAGCTGCTGGCCAAGGTGGCTCACGAGTTCCGCGTGGCCTTCCCGAAGCGCGACATCGTCGTGGACCACAAGGGCAACACGCAGGGGCACTGGGACCCGGACCGCCTGGCGCAGGTGGTGTCCAACCTGGTGGAGAACGCCCTCAAGTACAGCCCGGCGGACGCGCCCGTGCTGCTGTCCACTCGCGGCCTGCGCAACAAGGTGGTGGTGACGGTCCACAACCAGGGCCGCCCCATTCCGGAAGCCACCCTGCCCCACCTCTTCGAGCCCTTCCGCCAGGGCCCGCAGCAGACGCGCACGCTGAAGATGAGCTACGGCCTGGGGCTCTACATCGTGCGCGAAATCGTGCACGCCCACGGCGGCACCATCGAGGTCACCTCC
>NZ_RAWQ01000251.1:0-13127 GCF_003668965.1 Corallococcus sp. AB030 | reverse complement strand
AGGAGCTGAAGTCCACCTACTTCAGCCGCATGCTGACGGCGGACCGTGACGCCTTCTATGATGAGGCCGTTCTCCTGCTGCGCCGCGTCCGCAGGCGCGGCAGGCTCCCCATCTGGGCCAACACCCCTGAACGGAATTAGTCGGGATGGCTTAGAAGCGGCGTCATGCTTCCGGCGTCCTCTCCGTCCCCTCGCGACTTCGCGGCCTCGGCCCTCGCGGCCTGGCTGCTGTGTCTGGGTTTGTTCGCGGTCTACACCGCGAGCCAGGTGCAGATGCAGACGGACTCGCTGTGGTCCATTCCCTCCGCGGCCAGCATCCTCCACGAGGGCAACGCCGACCTGGACGAGTACGCGCCGTCGTTCACCCCGGCGACCGCGTACGCGCGAGGCATCTACGGCGGCCGCACCTATTACGAGTATCCGCCCGGGGTGATGGTCGCCGCGCTCCCGTTCCTGGCGGCCGCGGAAGGGCTGTTCTCGCTGGGCCGGCCGGTGCTCGCGCACCTGGGCGCTCCTGGCGCGGATGCGCTGGCGTGGCTGGAGTTGTTCCGGAGCACCGGCAAGGTGGACCTGGGCTCCTTCCACCGCACCGAACAGCTCATCGGTTCGTTCTACGTGTGCGCCGCCGCGGGCGTGCTGCTCGTCGCGCTGCGAAGGCGCGTGTCCGCTCGCGCCGCGCTCGTCACCGTCCTGCTCTTCGGGCTGGGGACGACGGCGTACTCCACCGCCAGCCGCGTCCTCTGGCAGCACGGCCCCGGGCTGCTCGCCATTGCCTGTGTCGTGCTGCTGCTGGCGAGGCCCGCGCAGACGCAGCGCACCGCGTTCCTAGCCGGGCTCGCGGTGGCGCTCGCGTATGTGTGCCGGCCCACGCACTCCATCTCCGTGGTCGTCGTCACCGCGTACTTCGTCCTGCGCTTCCACCGGCTGCTGCCCGCGTACTTCGCCGGCGCGGCGCTCGTGGCGCTGCCGTTCTGCGGGTACAACCTCCACCTCTACGGCTCGATTTTGTCGCCGTACTACACGCATCCGCTGGACGTGATGGGGTCGCGCTTCGTGATGGCGCTGGCCGCGAACCTGGTGAGCCCGTCGCGCGGGCTGCTCCTCTATTCGCCGTTCCTGGTGCTCGCCGGGGTGGGGTTCGTCCAGCGGTGGCGGAGCAGGGAGTTGACGCCATACGAGAAGGCCTTCGCCGTCATCGTGCTCCTGCACTGGGTGGCCATCTCCGCGTTCCCCATCTGGTGGGCGGGGCACTCCGTGGGGCCGCGGTTCTTCACGGACGTGCTGCCCTATCTCGTCGTCTTCCTCGCGTATCCCGTGCAGCTCGCGGTGGATGCGCCCCGCCAGCATCGCGTTCTCGCGGGCGTGCTCGCCGCGACGGCCGCGTTCAGCGTCGTCTTCCACTGGCGTGCCTCCACCTCCTACGACGTGCACGCGTGGAACTCCGTGCCGGTGGACGTGGATTTCGCGACGGAGCGCGTCTGGGACTGGAAGGATCCGCAGCTCCTGCGCGCCATTCCGGCCCGCTTCCGCGGCAACTCCCCGTAGGTCAGGGGCTCCGTCGCCTGCCTGCCTTCCAGCATGCGTCAGCGTCCGGACAGCCAAGGGCCTTGGCGTGCGCCGGGGACACCCTCAGCTTTCCACCGGACCTTTCTGCTCGAGGAGACGGTGACATGGCGAAGGCGATGAGCAAGCTGCCGCGCGCGCTGGGGTGGTTCAGCGTGGGCCTGGGCGTCACGGAGTTGTTGGGTGCGTGGAACCTGCTCCGGTTCTTCGGCATCTCGCGCGGCGACAAGTGGGTGCGGGCCTACGGCGCCCGGGAGCTCGCCGCCGGTGTGGCCCTGCTGAGCCCCGCGAACAAGCGTCCGTGGCTGTGGGCGCGAGTGGCCGGTGACGCGCTCGACCTGGCCACCATGGGCAAGGGCCTGCGCGAGCCCGGCGTGCGCAAGGGCCGCCTGCTCGCAGCCACCGGCGCTGTCGCGGGCATCACGTTGCTGGACATCTACGCCGCCGCGAACGCGTAGGCCCAGGCGGGACGTGCGTTAGGCTTCCTCCCTCTTCAAAGGAAGGAAGCCCGTGCGTCCCGTTCTCCTGTCCCTGTTGCTCCTGCCCGCGCTCGCGGGTGCCGCCGCCCCCAAGGCCCAGGACCCATTCGTCTTCACGGGCGTGGAGCGCATCGTCGCCGTGGCGGACGTGCACGGCGACGTGGACGCGCTGAAGGAAGTCTTGCGGCTCGCGGGCCTCATCGACGCGAAGGACCGCTGGATTGGTGGCAAGGCGCACCTGGTGCAGACCGGGGACCTGCCGGACCGGGGCGACCACACCCGCGACGCCTTCGAGCTGCTGATGCGCCTGGAGACCGAGGCGCGCAAGGCCGGCGGCCGCGTGCACCCGTTGCTGGGCAACCACGAGCTGATGAACATGCGCGGAGACCTGCGCTACGTCACGCCCGGCGAGTTCGCCTCCTTCGCGGACCAGTCCTCCGTCGCTGACGGCCCGGGGGAACCCAAGGGGCTCCGCGGCCACGCCGCCGCCTACGCCGCGGACGGGCGCTACGGGAAGTGGCTGCGCTCGCACCCCGCCGTCATCCGCGTCAACGACACGCTCTTCCTCCACGGCGGCCTGGCGCCCACCGTTCCCGGGACCACGTTGGAGGAGGTGAACCGCTGGGTGTGGCAGGACCTGACGCCGGGGCAGGCACCGGGCGGCGGCGTGGATCCGCAGGGCCCGGTGTGGTTTCGCGGCTACGCCATCGACGACGAGGCGAAGTGGGACGCGGGCCTCACCCAGGTGCTGGAGCGCTTCGGCGCCCGCCGCATGGTGATGGGCCACACGCCGTCCAAGGATGGCCGGCTCTCCGTCCGCTTCGGCGGCCGCGTCATCGTCATCGACACCGGCCTCAGCACCCACTACGGCCGCCACCTGGCCGCGCTGGAGCTTCGCGGCGACCGCCTCACCGCGCTCTACCCGGAAGGCCGGGTGCCCCTGCTCCCCACACCGAAGGCCGCCGCGCCCGCTCCGCGCCCCGAGGCAAAGACGGGGACGAAGTAGACGGTCCTCCTCCAGACGCCTACCTGGAGCGTTCACTGGAAGTCTTTTGACTTTGATAGTCAGTATCAATATCGTCCGACCCCATCAAACGCAGGGAGCCGCGATGCACGAGGGATGCGGGCCACAGGGAAGTGCCGGAGAGCTGCGCTGCATGTGCGGCAGCCTGCTGGCGCGACTGGTGCCGGGCGGCGTGGAGCTGAAGTGCCGCCGGTGTCACCGGACGCAGGTGGTTCCGCTGGAGCCGGGTTCGTCGGCGGAGCCACGGGGCGGCGGTGCTCCCCGAGGCAATGGCGGCTGAGACGCTTTGAAGGACCGGGCCTTTCGGTGAGGGGCTCGCGGCAGTGTGTTTCCTGAGGCCCGAGGCCCTTGAGCCCAGCGCCCGACAGGCTTCCCGTGAGCGGAGGCCCCCCGGCTTTCGTGCCGGGAGGACGTGGGATGTCCGGGCGTTGGTGGCTGTGCGCGCTGCTGTGGAGTGCCGTGTCCGGCCTGGCCCGGGCGGAGGACGTGCCGTCCGCGAACGGAGGCGTGGCGCAGGCCGCGTCTCCGTCTGACGCGGAGCCCGGGCCGGAAACGCCGGGGCAGGAGTCCGCGCCCGCCGCGGAGGCCGCCACGTCAGCGGAGCCCGTGGCCGCGTCGCCGTCGCCGTTGCCGTCGCCGTCGCCGTCGGAGCCGGATGCCGCCTCCGTGTCCGCGGAGGCCGTGCCCGCGTCGCCGTCGGAGCCGGATGCCGCCTCCGTGTCCGCGGAGGCCGTGCCCGCGAAGCCCGTTCAAGCGGTGGAGGCCACGCCTCCGGTGGAGGAGCCTCCCGCGCTCCAGACGGTGGTGACGAGCTCCCGCACGCAGGAGCGTCTGCGCGAGACGCCGGTGGCCACCGAGGTCATCACCCGTTCTGAGATTGTCGCCAGCGGCGCGCGAGACGCGTCGGAGTTGTTGAACGCGCGCCCGGGCTTCGTGGTGCAGCAGGGCTTCTCGGGCTCCGGGCTGTCCATGCAGGGCCTGGCTCCGGAGTACGTGCTGGTGCTGGTGGACGGCGAGCGCGTCACCGGCAAGGTGGACGGCAACATCGACCTGTCGCGCCTGTCGCTGGAGGACATCGAGCAGGTCGAAATCGTGAAGGGCCCCGGGTCCGTGCTCTACGGCAGCGACGCGGTGGCGGGCGTGGTGAACTTCATCACCCGCCGCGCGCAGCGCACCCTGGGCGCGGACCTGCGCGCCGCGTACGGAACGCTCGGGCGCCTGGATCTGGACGCCACCGGTGAGACGCGCGGCGACGCGTGGGGCCTGCGCATGAGCGCCGGACTCCAGCGGCGCGACGCCTACGACCTGGACACCACGGACCTCGGCACCACGGGCAGCACGCTGAGTGGCTACGACCTGTCCGCGCGCGGTGACTGGCGCGGCTCGGAGACGATGTCGCTGGAGGGCACCGCTTCCTATTCGCACCGCATCCAGCGCGGCGTGGACCTGGGCGCCGCGGGCGCGGTGTTCGACCGGGCCACCCGCGACAACACCTTCGCCTCGCGCCTGTCCCCGTCCTGGCGGCTGGGGGAGAAGGTGAACCTGCGTGCGGACGTGTCCTACGGTCACTACGAGCGGCGCTACCTGCGCGACCAGCGCAACGCCTCCGCGCTGGACACCGTGGAGGACACGCGCGACCAGCAGGCCCGCGTGGGTGCGCAGATGGACGCGCGTCCCGGCGGCGGCCACGCGCTGGTGGTGGGCACCGAGTACCTGGGCGAATGGCTGCAGTCGGACCGGCTGGACGGCGGACGCGGCCGGCGCGGCCGTGGCTCCCTATACGCGCAGGACAGCTGGACGCTGTGGGAGCGCAAGGGGCTGGTGGCGATGCGCGGCGGACGGGTGGATGTGGATTCGCAGTTCGGGCTCGCGCTCACGCCCCGCTTCGCGCTGAAGGTGGACCCCCTGTCGTGGCTCACCGTGCGCGGCAGCTACGGCTGGGGCTACCGCGCGCCCAGCTTCCAGGACCTGCTCATCGACTTCGAGAACCCCTCCGTGGGTTACACCGTGCGCGGCAACCCGGACCTGAAGCCGGAGCGCTCGCGCAGCTTCAGCTTCAACGTGGAGACGCGCCCCACGCGCGACTCCGTGGTGTGGGTGGGCGTGTTCCAGCACTCGCTGCGCGACATGATTTCCGCGTCGCTGCAGTCCGAGGGCGACTTCCTGCGCTACTCGTACATCAACATCGCCCGGGCGCGCGTGCGCGGCGGCGAGCTGGGCCTTCGCCAGACGCTGCCCGGCCGCATCCAGGTGGAGCTGGGCTACACGCTCACCGACGGCACCGACCAGGAACTGGACCGCGCGCTGGAGGGCCAGTCGCGGCACCGGCTCACCGCGCAGGCCACGTGGCGCCACCGCGAGTGGGGCCTGGAGGCGAACCTGCGCGGCGCGCTCACGGGCGAGCGTCCTTTCTATCCCGATACCAACGGAGACGGTGTGGCGGATTCCTACCGTGCCAGCCCCACCGTCTCCCTGGATGCCCGAGTCGCCTGGCTGATGCCAGCGGGCGGGCTCCAGCTTTTCGTAGTGGGCAGCAACCTCACCGGTGCGGGCAATCCGACGGACCTGCCCATCCCACCCCGCACCCTCCAGGCCGGTGTCTCCACCCGGTTCTGATTCTTCACCCCTGCACACTGAAGGAGTCCGCATGTTCCTCATTCCCTTCCGTCCCGGCTTCCTGGGCCGCGCCTGCGCGGCGCTGCTCATCGCGGGTCTGGGCACCGCATGCGGTGACGACCTCCAGCCCACGCCAGGGCCTGACGAGGACGAGAACCCCGTCGTCACGCCGCAGGACGGCGCGAACCTGAAGCACCACGACAACGGCGACGGTTCGTTCACCTCCGTCGTCGACGCGACCAACGCGGAAGCGTGGGTGGGCGTGGATCTGGACACGGGCAAGCAGGTGAGCGCGACCGAGGACGCGGTCTGGGACCTGGCCTTCCAGCGCTACACGGTGAAGGCGCGCGGCGGCGTCAGCGGCACGGGCAATGTGCAGGTGGCCATCGTGCCGGGCACGACGTTCGCGGCGCTCACCCAGGCGCCCGCGTCCGGCTACATGACGGACGCGGCGGACGGCCCGGACACCGGCGACAGTCCGGACACCGTCTTCAACCTGGGGGACGGCTGGTACGTCTACGACCTGCCGACCCATACGCTCACGCCGCGTGAGCAGCTCTATGTCGTGCGCTCGGATTCCGGGACGTACTTCAAGGTGCAGGTGCAGTCGTACTACGACGCCGCCGGCACGCCCGCGATGATGAAGCTGCTCTGGGCGCAGGTGGCCGCGCCGGCCGGGGGGCAGCCGTGATGGGCCGCACGGAGGAGGGGAGCCCGCTCGCCGCGCTGCGGGAGCGCTGGGTGGCCCTGCGTGAATCCGAGCCGCGCATGCGCATCCGCGACGCGGCGGACAAGCTTGGCGTGAGCGAGGCGGAGTTGCTCGCCACCGGCTTGAACGGCGAGTTGGTGCGGCTGGAGCCGCGCCTGGACGTGCTGCTGCCCCGCCTGGAGTCGCTGGGCCGGGTGATGGCGCTCACGCGCAACGCGTCCGCGGTGCACGAGAAGAAGGGCATCTACCGCAAGGTGGAGCTGCACGGCGCCCGGGCGCTGGTGCTGGACGAGGACATCGACCTGCGGCTGTTCCTGTCGCGCTGGTGCTTCGTCTTCGCGCTGCGCGAGGACCTCTCCGGCACGGTGCGCCGCAGCTTCCAGGTGTTCGACGCCGCCGGCACGGCGGTGCACAAAATCTACCTCCAGGACGACGCGAACGTCGCCGCCTTCGAGGGGCTGGTGCGCGAGCTCCAGCACGAGGACCAGAGCCACGTGCTGGACGTGGTGCCGGTGTCTCCTCCCGCCGAGCCCCGGCCGGACTCGGAGATCGACGCGCTGGGGCTCAAGGCCGGCTGGCGCGCGCTCCAGGACACGCACGAGTTCTTCGCGCTGCTCGGCAAGTTCAAGGTGGCGCGTACGCAGGCGCTGCGGCTTGCCGGGACGGAGTTCGCGAAGCCGGTGACGCCGGACTCGCTGGGCTGGACGCTGGAGCGCGCCGCGGCGAGCGAGCTGCCCATCATGGTGTTCGTGGGCAACCCGGGCGCGATCCAAATCCACACCGGCCCGGTGCGCACGGTGCGGCCCATGGGCCCGTGGATGAACGTGATGGATCCGGGCTTCAACCTGCACGTCCGCGCGGACCACGTTCACACCGCCTGGGTGGTGCGCAAGCCCACGCGCGACGGCGACGTCACCTCGCTGGAGCTGTTCGACAAGGCGGGCGAGAACATCGCGCTGCTGTTCGGCAAGCGGAAGCCGGGCGAGCTGGAGTCCCCCGCGTGGCGGACGCTGATGGAGGAACTGGTCCGGACGCTGCCCGCGGTGGAGGTGGCGTCATGAGGCGGACGGCCTCGAAGTGGGGCCTCGCCACGGCCCTGTTCGCGCTGGTGGCGCACGCGGCGCCTCCCGCCCCCAAGCCCGCACCGGCGCCGAAGCTCATCACCATTGGACCGGCCATCACGCAGACGGTGTTCGCGCTGGGCGCGGGCGACCGGGTGGTGGGCGTGGACGACTCCAGCGCGGCGTTGCCGGAGGCGTCGAAGGTGCGCACGGTGGGCTACCAGCGCGCGCTGTCCGCGGAAGGCGTGCTGTCGCTGGGCGCGGGCCTGCTGCTGGGCTCCGCGGAGGCCGGGCCTCCGCCGGTGCTGGAGCAACTCAAGCAGGCGGGCATGAAGGTGGAGACGTTCGCCAACGAGCCCACGGTGGAGGGCGCACGCGCTCGCATCCAGGGCATCGCGGAGCGGCTGGGCACGCCGGAGCAGGGCAAGGCGCTGGTGGCGAAGCTGGACGCGGACCTGAAGAAGGCGGCGGACCGCGCGACGCAGGTGAAGGGCACGAAGCCGCCGCGCATCCTCGCCATCTACGCGCGCGGCGCGGGCACGATGATGGTGGCGGGCTCGGGCACCGTGGCGGACACGCTCATCCGCCTGACGGGCGGGATGAACGCGGCGGACTCGCTGCCGGGCTACAAGCCGCTGGGCGCGGAGGCCGTGGTGGCGGCGGCGCCGGAGTTCGTGCTGCTGCCCGCGAGCTCGGTGCCGTCCGTGGGCGGAGCGGAGGGGCTGGCGAAGCTGCCCGGTCTGTCGCAGGTGAAGGGCTGGAAGCTCGTCACCGTGGAGGACGTGGACTTCATGGGCCTGGGACCCAACCTGGGCCAGGCGGTGGCCCGCGTGCAGGACGCGCTGGCCCCGGCTTCGGCTCCGGCCCAGGCTCCGGCGAAGGGCGGCGGCAAATGAGCGCGTCGGAGGCCATGCCCGTGCCCGCTTCGCGTCCGGTGCCTTCGCGGCTGCCGGGCGCGGGGCCGTGGGTGACGCTGGGACTGCTGCTGGCGTTGATGGTCCTGGTGTCGTTGGCGGTGGGCTCCATGACGGTGCCGCCGTCCGCCATCCTCGGAAGTCTCTGGGAGGCGCTGGGCCTGGGCGAGGCCTCCCACCGGATGGACTCCATGCAGCGCGCGGTGCTGTTCACCTTGCGCCTGCCGCGCGTGCTGATGGCCGTGATGGTGGGCGGGGTGCTGGCGACGACGGGCGCCGCGCTCCAGGCACTCTTCCGCAATCCGCTGGTGGAGCCCGGCCTTCTGGGCACCTCCAGCGGAGCGGCGCTGGGCGCGGTGCTGGCCATCGTGCTGGACGTGACGCTGGCCGCGCACGTGGGGCCCTTGCGGATGCTGGTGGTGCCGGGGGTGGCCTTCCTGGGCGCGTTGGCGGCGACGGTGCTCGCCCTGCGGCTGGGCACGGGAGGCGGGCGTACGGACACGCCGCGCGTGCTGCTGGCGGGCGTGGCGGTGAGCGCGGGCGCGTTCGCGGGCATGGGCCTGCTCACGCACGCCGCGTCGGACGCGCAGCTGCGCACCATCACCTTCTGGAGCCTGGGCAGCCTGGGCGGCGCGTCGTGGGAGACCGTGGGCGCCGCGGCGATTCCGCTGGTCGTGACGCTGGGGTTGCTCTTGAGCGAGGCCCGGGCGCTCAACCTGATGCTCCTGGGCGAGCGTGAGGCGTGGCACCTGGGCGTGGACGTGGAGCGGCTCAAGCGAAAGCTCATCCTCGCCGCCGCGCTGGGCGTGGGAGCCGCGGTGTCGTTCTGCGGGATGATTGGCTTCGTGGGCCTGCTGGTGCCGGCGCTGCTGCGCATCGCGCTCGGTCCGGACCACCGCAGGCTGCTGGCCGCATCCGCGCTGTCGGGGGCTTCGCTGCTGCTCGCGGCGGATCTGCTCGCGCGGACGCTGTCCTCCCCATCGGAGCTGCCGGTGGGCGCGCTCACGTCGGTGCTGGGCGTGCCCGCCTTCATCGGACTGCTCGCGCGCAAGGGGGTGGCATGAGCCTGGAGGCACGCGGCATCGAGGTGTGGCGCGGGCGGGGGAGGGTGGCCGGTCCGCTGTCGCTGGAGGTCCAGCCCGGCGAGGTGTTGGCCGTGGTGGGCCCCAACGGCGCGGGCAAGTCGTCCCTGGTCGCGGCGCTATCAGGCGAGCTGCGCTGCAAGACGGGCGACGTGTACCTGGAGGGCCGCGCGCTGCACCAGTGGCCCTACCTGGAGCGCGCACAGCGGCTGGGCGTGCTGCCGCAGGAGTCTTCACTGGGCTTCGGCTTCACCTCGCTGGAAGTGGCGGCCCTGGGCCGCAGCCCGCATGCCCGGCGTGGCGGTGACGCGTCCGACCTGGACATCGCCCGCGCGGCGCTGGATGCCACGGACACGCAGCACCTGGCCTCGCGCGCGTACACGACGCTCTCCGGTGGCGAGCGGCAACGCGTGCAGCTGGCCCGCGTGCTGGCCCAGCTGTGGACGCCGCCCGCGCACGGCCACCGCTACCTGCTGCTGGACGAGCCGACGGCGAGCCTGGACCTGTCCCACCAGCACCTGGTGCTGGAGCGTGCCCGCGCCTTCGCGCAGGACGGCGGCGCGGTGCTCGCGGTGTTGCATGACCTGAACCTGGCCGCGCGGTACGCGGACCGCATCGCGGTGTTGGACCAGGGCCGGTGCGTGGAGACGGGCACGCCTTCGGGCGTGCTGACGCCCGGCCTCATCGCGGGCACCTTCGGGTTGCAGGTGGAGGTGGTGTCGCGGCCGGACCTGCCCGGACCGCTGGTGATTCCCCTGGGCCGCGCACCCGCGCCGCCCTGACACGCGGCCTTCCTCCCGCGAGGAGGGTGTCCACGCGCGAGAACGCCCCTCCAAGGCCACGCGTCGGACCCTCCTCGCGGAAGGACGTTGTGCCCTTCACACGCGGGCCACGCGCTCCCGCGTCGCGCGCCTTGGACGCGCCTGGGCCGGCTCCGGACGCAGGTAGCCGACCGCGAGCGCGGCGATTTCATCCACGAACGCATCGTCCTCCACGTAGTCCGGCCGGTCCGTCAGCGCCGTGTGGCACAGCGCCTCCACGGTGTTCACCAGGATGAAGACCGCCATGTCCAGGTTCCGGGGGCGCAGGTCCTCGAAGCGGGGCGCGAGGAACGCACGCACCAGCCGGTGCAGCCGCTGCGAGTACGCATCCGACAGGCCCCACTGCCGCATCCGCGGCATCAGCTCGTGAAGCACCTGCTGCAGGCGAGGGTTCTCCCGCTTCACCGCGAGCACCTGCCGGATGATGGCGCGCATCGCCACCGGAAGCGGCTGCCCGGCGAGCGGCACCAGCCCTGACTCGAAGTCCGCCAGCGACCGCGCGCGGTGCTGCTCCATCAGCGCCGTCACCAGCCCCTCCTTGCTGGGAAAGTATTGGTAGAGCGAACCCACGCTCACCCCCGCCTCCTGGGCGATGCGGTTGGTGCTCGCGGCCTCGTAGCCGTCCCTGAGCAGAACGCGAGCAGTCGCGGTGAGGATGGCATCAACCGTGGCCTGCGCCCGCTCCTGGCGGGGCGCCCTGCGACGGGAGGGAGGGGGACGGCGGGGCATGAGGCCTCCTCGAGGGAATGTGAGCACCACGCGAGTTGAGAACGTGAGCGACCGCTCACATTCTAACCCCATGCAAACGACCTCGTCCCAGTCCCCTGTTCGTTCGTCTGTCTCGCCGTCCTCCCCGAGGGGCAAGGCCTTCCCCTACGCAGGCCACCGCGCGCTCGTGACGGGCGCGTCGTCCGGCCTGGGGGTGGTGTTCGCCCGCGAGCTGGCGGCGCGAGGGATGGATCTCATATTGGTGGCCCGCTCCGAGGACCGGATGCGCGAGCTGGCGGCGGAGCTGAAGGAGGCCCACCACATCCAGGCGGAGGTCATCGCGTTGGACCTGGGCCGCGAGGGTGCGGGCCGCGAGCTGTACGCGCGCTGCCAGGAGAAGGGCCTGCGGGTGGACCTGCTGGTGAACAACGCGGGCTTCGGCACGCACGGGGCCTTCGACGCGGCGCCGTTCGCGCGGCAGCACGAGCAGGTGATGCTCAACGTCACGTCGCTGGCGGACACCAGCCACTTGTTCCTGCCGGACATGCTCGCGCGCGGCGTGGGCGGCATCCTCAACGTGGCGTCCATCGCGGGCTTCCAGCCGGTGCCGTACATGGCCATCTACGCGGCCAGCAAGGCGTTCGTGTTGTCCTTCACGGAGGCGCTGTCGGAGGAGACGCGCGAGCGCGGCGTGCGCGTGCTCGCCCTCTGCCCGGGCCCCGTGAAGACGGCCTTCTTCGAGGTGGTGGGCACCCAGCAGGCCGCGGTCGGCCCCATGGCGACGGCAGAGGAGGTGGTGCTGCACGCCCTCAAGGCCCTGGACCAGGGCCGCGCGTCGGTGGTGCCGGGGTGGCGCAACTGGATGCAAGCGAACCTGACGCGCTTCACGCCGCGCCGGCTGGGCCTGCGCGTGGCGGCCGGGATGATGCGGCCTCCAGGGGCGGTAGGCACGGGCACCACGCGGCTCGCGCCGTAGCAGCGTGCCCCAGGCTCAGGATGCCGGACGCCGTTTCGGCACTGTCGGCGTGGGCGAGTCCAGGGCCGCGGCGAGCTGCGCGTCGGTGAGCTGGAAGAAGGCCTCGCTGCGCGGGGCCTATTCGCCAGTGAAGACGAACGAAGTCCTCCAGCTCCGAAGGGCTGATGCCACGAAAGGCCACCACGGCCGGGTCGAGCCACTGCGCCGTGTCGATGGCGCCCTCAGCCGTCGCGAACTCCAGCCCCCATCCTTCCGGCGCCCGGACGTCCAGCAACCTGCACCGGGGTTGGCCAATCCCACGGCCTGAGGTTCTCCGCGAGGATCACTGCGCCGCCCACCGGGCACGCTTTCCGAAAACCTGTCCGACAGTCGGACAGGGATGCGCCGCATGAAGTCCCACCTCGATGGTGGGCCGCGGTCGTGGCCATACGCGGACACGAAGGTGGGGCACGGACAGAGGTCCCCCGTCCGGGGCCGGTTGCCTCAAAACCTGTCCGACAGTCGGACAGGGATGCGCCGCATGAAGCCCCAACCTCGGTGGTGGGCCACGGTCGTGGCCGTGCGCGGACCCGATGGTGGGGCACGGACAGCGGCCCCCGCCCGGGGCCGGTTGCCTCAAAACTTGTCCGACAGTCGGACAGGTTTTCGCCGCATGCGGCCCGCGAACTTGTCCGACAGTCGGACAGGTTTTTCTCCGACCGGGCCCGGAGAGTGGCCCCCTGGCTGGCAATGAGGAGGGTGGGCCCGCACGTCCATGTCAGACCCCTGTGGTTGGATGGCGATGCTGGGACGAGGAAGGGGATGGGGATGGAACGGCGAGGACTCGTGGCCTATGTGGAGGCGCAAATCGAGCGCGATATCGCGCTGGGGCGGCTGCACCCGAGCGGGCAATTCGGCTCCGAAGCGAAGCTGGCGCGCCGCTATGAGGTGTGCCGAGGCACCATCCGTGAGGCGCTGCGGCGGCTGGCCGCCCGGGGCCTGGTGATTCAGCGCCCCGGACGCAAGACGCGCGCGGTGGCGTTGGATGAGTCACTGACGCTGGAGAACCGTAACTCCTCGCCCGCCCCCGTCGTGACGGGAGGAGGATGACGTGCGGAGGTGAGCGCTCGATTCGAAGCAGGAGGAGCGCGTGGGCATGGAGTCGAAGGAGCTGGCAGCGAAGCTGAAGCAGGAGG